>DASQHY010000100.1:0-2181 GCA_035631855.1 Candidatus Acidiferrales bacterium | reverse complement strand
ATCGGCGATGACGCGGCCGTGCTGCGCCTGCCGCCAGGTCACGAGATCCTCGTGACCACAGACTTCTGCCTCGAAGGCGTGCACTTCCGGCGGGAGTGGCATCCGGCCGAGTGTGTGGGCCACCGCTGCCTAGCGCGCGGTCTGAGCGACATTGCGGCCATGGGCGGAGAGCCGCGCGCGGCGTTTCTTTCGCTCGCTCTGCCCGGGGACTTGTCGCAGCGCTGGGTGGACGGCTTTCTGCGCGGCCTTCTCGCGCTCGCGAAGAAATACGGCGTCACGCTGGCCGGCGGAGATACGGCACAGTCGCCTGCGGGAGTTCTGGCTGACATCGTGGTGGTGGGGTCGGCACCGAAGGGCAAAGCGATCACGCGTGCAGGCGCGCGCGCCGGAGATGTGCTGTATGTAACGGGAGAACTTGGCGGCTCGGCAGCGGCGCTGGCACAGTTGTACCGCGGCCGGCGGATTAGCCGCAGTACATTCGCGCGGCATTTCGCTCCCGAGCCTCGGCTAGCGCTCGGGCGGTTTCTGCGCGAACGCGGACTGGCGACCGCCATGATTGATCTCAGCGACGGTCTCTCAACCGACTTGCATCATATCTGCGAAGAGAGTGGCGTCGGAGCGGAGATTCTGGCGGAAAGAATTCCCTGCGATCGAGTGGCAAGCCTGGAACAAGCACTGCATGGCGGTGAAGACTACGAATTGCTGTTCACGGCGCGTCCGGGAGGCAAGGTGCCGAAGAAGATCGCAGGCGTGCGCGTAACGCGGATCGGCGAGCTTACGCGACGGGGCGTGTTTCTCACTCGCAGCGGGCGACGCGCGGAACTGGCGCCGGGCGGGTGGGAGCACCTGCGGTAACCAAGTTCTGTTCGCCACAGATGGACACGGATTGGCGCGGATTATTCCCCGGGGTTGGCGGCAACGGTTCGACTCTCTTGCTCATCTCACTGGAAGGACTAGAGTAGGTTCTATGCCGTCAAGCCGCACATCAGAGGCAACGATTGTCATTCCGATCAACGCGGGGACTCCCTATCCGCTTGCAAGAATCGGCGAGACCTTAGGGATGCGTCGCTCCGCTCAGCATGACAATCACCCTTATTCATCGGCGGGCAGAATGTTTGTGTTCCTGCTTGCGGCACTTTCGGTTCTGACCGTCTTCCATGACGCCGCCGCGCTACAGAACCCGCCTGCGCCCGCGAAAGCGCCGAGCGTGGCAACGCTTCCCGGAGTGGACGACGCGTTCGTCAAGAAATGCTTCGGTACCGAGTTCACCCTGAAAACAGAATTCGCGCCCATCACCGGAGACATGGACGGCGATGGCGTAGAAGACCTGGTGCTGATCGCGCAAGCCAGAAATCCGATGCTCGACGAGGGCGGCTTCGGCTACATCGTGCAGGATCCCTATCACTCGTATTTCGGTTTCGGCGATCCCAAGATCACGTCGGGATTCGGCTCCGAGGACCCCGACCGCAAGGGTTTTGTGCTGCTCATTATTCATGGCACGGGCGAAGAGGCGTGGCGGGCGGCAACCCCCAAAGCCAAGTTCGTGCTCATCAACATCCCCTTCAAAGAGATCCTGGGGTTGCGGCGGGTGAGGATAAAGAAAAAGGTTGTGCCCGCGATCGGGGTCGCCGAGTATGGGGGCACCGAAACCACCTCGGCCATCTACTGGGACGGCAAGAAGAAATACAAGTACGAACCGCTGGGCAGCGCAATGGATTGAAGAAAACCAGCCATTAGCTCTTAGCCTTTGGCTCTTAGCAACTCGTCAGCGACTTCTCTGCCGTGGATCCTCTCGGATACTGCTACCGATTCAGCCCTTGCGGCATCGGAAGGCACGCCGAGACATTTGCGTAGGCCGCCTTTGGCCAAGGGCTAAGAGCGAAAGACTAAAGCTGTATCCGTCACAAACCTAGAACTCCATCCACGTCTATAATCGGGCCGTTGGACGGGTGCACCCCGTCGCGCGAGACCACCATGAAACTCGAAGAAAAACTCGACGAACTGAAGCGGCGCGGCAAGCTGGCGGAAGAGGGCGGCGGCGCGAAGCGGCTCGAGCGGCAGCACAAGGAAGGCAAGATGACGGCGCGGGAACGCATCGAGTTCCTGCTCGACGAAGGCACGTTCGAGGAAACCGACAAGCTGGTCACGCACCGCTGCACCGACTTCGGCATGCCGGAGCAG
>DASQHY010000099.1:0-15410 GCA_035631855.1 Candidatus Acidiferrales bacterium | reverse complement strand
GGGAACCTGGTGGATAATGTGGGGCAGGAGTCCAAGACGTATCTCGCGGCGCAGAAGAAATAGGCGCGCACATCGGCTGCGGGGGGCCTCGGGGCAAAAGGATTGCCCGCGTGGGGGACGTGCACTACAATGGCGTCAACGATTCAAGCTGGGAGGACGCCATGCGCGCAGACCGTGTGGAACTTTCCTGGGACACCCACAAATCCAAATGGCTGGTGCGGATTCAAAGCGGCGAAGAAGTGATTCGCCGTCATTGCGATATTCCGAAGAACGCCGACGAACAGGCGCTGCGCACGGCTGCCAAGCAAACCGTGCAGGACGAAGGGTACGAGCCGGAAGTGGCGGAAGTGAGCATCCGGCGCTAGCCGGAGTGCGCTCCTCGACGACGCACCCGCATAATTCCCGTACCAGAGGATCTTTCGCAAGCTTCTCCAACGGCTGAGTTGGACCTCCGCTACTGATTCCGACAACCCTGCCACTTTGGGATGCTGCCGTTCAATTAGAACATTTTGGCGATGAGGTCGGCGGCGCGTTCGACGGCGCCGGGCGGGCCGAGGCGTTCGCGGATTTCGGCAAGGCCGCGGCGCATGTCGTCGCGCGCGGCGGGAGAATCGAGCAGGCGCGTAACTTCCGCGGCGACGCGCGCAGGCGTGAAATCGCTCTGGACGAGTTCAGGAACAACGCGGCGGCCGGCCATCAGGTTGGCCATGCTGATGAACGGCGTGCGCACCAGAGGCCGCACCAAGAGCACGGTGAAGAGTGAGAGGCGGTAAACGACCACCATCGGGGTATTGAGGAGCGCGGTTTCGATGGTGGCGGTGCCGCTGGAGACGACGGCAACGTCGGCGGCGGCAATGGCGTCGTAGGTTTCGCCGCTGAGCAGACGAATTTGCAATTCGGGCGGCAGCGCGGCGCGGAGAGGCTCCGCATCCAAGCCCGGCGCGGCCGCCAGAACGAATTGTGCGTTCCGTTCACTGCGCAGCATCCTGCAGGCTTCCAGCAAAATGGGCAGGTGATGACCTAGCTCGCTCGGGCGGCTTCCGGGCAGGAGCGTAATTAGCGGGCGCGCGGGATCGAGATGGTGGGCGCGAAAGAATTCCTCGCGCGGCACTGTTGCGCGGACTTCGCCAACCAGCGGATGTCCCACAAATTTCGCCGGCATTCCGCGCTGGCGAAAAAATTCCTGTTCAAACGGAAAGATGCACAGGGCCTGCTCGAATCGCCGGCGCATCGGGCGGACTCGCCAGGGACGCCAGGCCCAGAATTGCGGGGCCACAAAATAAATGTTGCGAACGCCGAGGCGGCGAAGTTTGCGCGCCAGGCGCAAATGGAAGCTGGGAAAATCCACAAGGATAGCGATGCGAGGCTCGCGGCGCTCCGCTTCCGCGACCAGGCGACGCATGGCGCGGAGGAGGTTGGGGAGGCGATGAACGATTTCTGTGATGCCGGTAACGGCGACTTCGGAGGAGCGGACGGCGAGATCCACGCCGGCCGCTTCCATTTTCGGTCCGCCCATGCCGAAGAGGCTGACCGACGCGCGCTGCTGCAACGCGGCAGCGAGGCGCGCGGCGTACATGTCGCCGGAGGCTTCTCCGGCGGAAAGGAAAATGGGCGTGGGGGTCATCGCATGCGAAGCAAGCTCAGATTGTGCGGGCACGGAGCGGAACAAGCAAGCGCGAAGGCGAGAACGGATTTACGCGCATCGCGCTCGCGTCAATCATCGGCAGGAAGAGTGGCGGCGGAGCCGAGTCCCGCAGAGGGCAAAGGCATGCGCAGCTCCTGATCTTTGTACTGGAGCTGGTAGAGGCGATGGTAAATGCCGCGCTGGGCGAGCAATTCCTGGTGCGAGCCTTGTTCGCGCAGGCGGCCCTTGTGGAACACCAGGATGCGGTCGGCGTGCTGGATGGTGCTCAAGCGATGGGCGATGACCAGCGCCGTGCGTCCCAGCAGCAGGCGATCAAGCGCATCGCGGATGAGCATTTCGGTCTTGGTGTCCACGCTCGAAGTGGCTTCGTCGAGAATGAGGAAACGCGGATTGTGCGCCAGGGCGCGGGCGAAGCTGACGAGCTGGCGCTGACCGACGGAGAAGGTCGCGCCGCGCTCGGTGACCGGCGTTTCCACGCCGGAGGAAAGCGAGCGCACAAAGGAGCCCAGGCCGACTTCGTCGAGGGAGCGCTCGACCGCCGCGCGATCAATTCCTTCGGTGCCCAGGCGCACGTTGGATTCGAGCGAGCCGGTAAACAGGAACGGATCCTGCAGGACAATTCCGAAATGGCGGCGCAGGTCCTGCAAGTTCAAGCCGCGGATGTCCACGCCATCGAGCAGGATTTCGCCGCGCTGAATATCGTAGAAGCGCAAGAGAAGCTGGATGATGGTGGTCTTGCCCGCGCCGGTGTGGCCGACGATGGCCAGGGTCTGGCCGGGAGCCACACGGAAAGAAACGTCGCGAAGAATCCAGTTTTCGTCGGAGGGATTTTGTCCGCCGCGATATGCGAACCACACGTTGCGGAATTCGATTTCACCACGGGGCTGTTCGAGTTTCAGCGCCTCTTCCGGAGACGTGATGGTCACCGGCTCGTCGAGCAACTTGAAAATGCGCTCGGAAGCGGCCATGGCCGATTGCAAAATATTGAATTTTTCGCTGAGGTCCTGGATAGGACGGAAAAAGCGCTGGGCGAACATCATGAAGGCGAAGAGAACGCCCAGTCCGAACCCGGAAGTATTGTCGAGGACGCGCAGACCGCCGTACCAGTACAGCAGCGCGACGGCGGCAAAGCTGAGCCATTCCACCACGGGATAAAACAGCGCGAAGGCGAGGATGGCGGACTTGTAGGCATCCATGTGCGCGCGGTTCAGGACGGCGAACTGGTCGGTGGACTTTGCTTCGCGATTGAACAGTTGCACGATGGCCATGCCGCTGAGGTGCTCCTGAAGGAACGCGTTGATGCGGGCAATGGCCGTGCGAATGCGTCGGTTGGCATCGCGCACTTTGTCGCGGAAGACCCAGGTGGCGGCCACAATCAGAGGCAGAACAGAGAGGGCCACCAGCGCGAGCCGCCAATTCATTTTCAGCATGATTCCGGCGAAGAGAACCAGGAGAACCGCGTCGTTCAGCATGGCGGTGACGCCGGCGGCAAACAGATCGTTGAGTGCGTCTACGTCGGTGGTCACGCGCGTGACTAGTCGTCCGATAGGGGAGCGGTCGTAAAAACTCATCGGCACGCGCTGGAGATGCCCGAAGATTTCCTTGCGCAGGTCATACATGGTCTGCTGGCCGACGCGCTGCATCACGCGCACCTGAAAATACTGGAACAGAAATCCAGCAATCAAGGCGCCCAGGAAGATGAGGACAATCACCAGAATCCCGTGCGTGGCCGCGTTCCTCGAGATCTGCCGATTCAGACCGGGAAGAAGGTAAGAGTCAATCACGACGTGATAGAGATAAGGAGGAACGGCCTCCATCGGGGAGATGGCGAGCGTCATGAGCAGCGCGAAAAACACGCTCCATTTGTACGGCTTCATGTAGCGAAGCAGGCGGCGCGTGAGTTGCGCGTCGTACGCTTTGCCCAGGGCCTCTTCTTCGTGCGGATTGCTCATGCGCGTTCCAATTCTTCCTCAAGCAATTGCTTCTGGTAGAGGTCGGCGTAGTAGCCGCGTTGCTCCACCAGTTGGCTATGCGTGCCGCGCTCCACGATGCAGCCATCGCGGAGGACGACAATCTGGTCGGAATTCCGGACCGTCGAACAGCGATGGGAAATCAGGATTGTGGTGCGGCCACGCATCACCTGTTCCAAGCGGTTCAGGATCTTTTCTTCGGTGTCGGTATCCACACTCGAGAGCGAATCGTCGAGGACCAGAATCTTCGGCTCGCGAACGACGGCGCGCGCCAGCGCGGTGCGCTGCTTCTGTCCGCCGGAAAGCGTGATGCCGCGCTCCCCGACCATGGTCTCGAATTTCTTTGGAAAGTCCTGGATCTCGCCGTAGATGCTGGCGACGCGTGCGGCTTCGGCGGCCCGCTCGAGGTCCACGCTTTGGATGCCGAACGCGATGTTCCCACCTACCGTCTCGCTGAATAGGAAGGTGTCCTGCGGGACAAGGCCGATGGCCCGGCGGAGTTTCTCGAGAGGCCATTCGCGGATGGAGCGGCCGTCGAGGAGCACGCTTCCTGGCGGCGCCTCCCAGAGCCGCGCCACAAGCGCGGCCAAAGTGGATTTGCCGCTGCCGGTCGGGCCAACAATCGCGAGCGATGAGCCCGCGGGAATGCGCAGATTGATGTCCTTAAGCACCGGGCCTTCTTCATGTCCGTTGGAGCCATTTGTGGCGGTGGTTCGCGGCGTGGGATAGGTAAAAGTGAGGTTGCGGAATTCGATCTCGCCGCGAATCTCCTTGTCGCCTAGCGGTTGCGCCTCGGCATCATTGATGGAGGGCTGGGCGTGGAGGACATAGTTCAGCCGGCCCATGGATGCAGCGCCGCGTTCGAAGATGTTGGTCACCCAACCCAGCGCAATCATCGGGAAAGTCAACAATCCAAGAAACTGCTGAAATGCCACGAAGTCGCCGAGCGTAATCCGGTGGTCGAGGACCAGGGCGCTTCCTTTCCAGAGAACGATGAGGAAGGTGGTGCCGAGCAAGGCCGTGAGCGCCGGGAAGAACATGCTCCAGGTGGTGATCATGCGCATGTTGCGCGCCACGTATTCACGATTTGGTCCGTCAAATGCCTTGATTTCGGCTTCTTCCTGGCCATAGGCGCGGATCACGCGCACGCCGGTCAAGTTCTCCTGCGCCCGGGCGGAAAGAGTTGCGAGCATGGCCTGAATTTTTTCGTACAGTTCGTGGATGACCTTTCCGAAGTAGCGCACGGTAACGGCGAGGATCGGGATAGGCAACAGCACCCAAAGCGTCAGAATCGGCGAAATCTTCACCATGATCACGATGCCCAGGATCAGGGTGACCAGCGTTTGCCCGCTGTACATGATTCCCGGGCCCAGGACCATGCGCACGGAGTTGAGATCATTGGTGGCGCGCGACATCAACTCCCCGGTGCGGTTCCGGACAAAAAACTCCGGCTCCATCTTCAACAGGCGCGCCAGCAAATCGTTGCGCAGGTCGTACTCGATGTCGCGGGAGACGCCGATGAGGACCCAGCGCGTCCAGTAGGAGAAGACACCCTTCACGGCGACAATCGCAATCACGGCGAGCGAAAACGCCAGGAGAGTGTGCTTGTCGGAAGGATGATAAGCCGGCAGAACGGCCTGAATGATCCAGCGGGCGGCCGGTAGATTTGCGAGCGGCTGGGGCGTCCCCGCGAGACAATCCGTGATGACGCCAATCACCAGGGGAACGAAGTTCCCCACCACGGCTCCGATGGCCAGCGTCAGCATGCCCACGGTCATGCCGCCCTTGTACTTTGCGAGATAGGGCAGAAGGCCGACAAGGTTCTTCGGTGCGGGCTTGCTAGTCGGCGGGTTCTTTTGCGTGGCGCTCATTTCAGGTGCGAGGGAATCTTCTCCAGAGCCGGAACTTCCAGCACAAAATCCTGATAACTGCGATCGAGCGACTGGTAACGCTTGGTCGCCGGGTTCCAGCGCACGCCGATAGGAGGAATGTGCGAGCCGGCGCCCGGGCGCAGGGGCGTGAAATAGAGCTGCAAGCCCTTGGCGTCGTCCTGCTCAAACTGGAGCCGCCAGGCGGAGACGGGATCGAGCGGCGTGAGCCCGAGAAAGCCTTTGGGGTTTTTCAGGTACTCGTCGGCACGCAAGAGTTCCTTCCACTTTCCTTCCTCTTCCTCGGCGATTACGGCGCGAGTGAACAGGATCCCCGGCGCAACTCCCGGCGGAGTTTTCGGGAGACGGTTAATGACCAGCAATTGTTTCCGGCCGGTCTTCGCCAGATCCCCGTGCACCAGGACCTCCGCTTCCGTGCCGAGCAACGCTTGCGCTGCGGCGGAGACCTCCGGCGGAATCGCCGGCGCCGCCGCGGCCGGCGCCTCCTCAGGCTTGGAAGGAGCCGGCTGGCTGCAAGCGGTCTGCAACAAAGCGCAAGCTACAAAGGCCATCATCCAAGTAAGACGCATTCATTCTCCGTCAGATTTCAGTGAGTTCAGGAGGCAGCCCCGTTCGGCCCTCACCAATCTGGTAGGACATTGATTCTAGCTCGCTGGCCATTTTCGGGGAAGCCCGATGGAATCTTCCATTCCAAAAAGCTCAACAGGCACGCCCTGAGTGGCCCTCTGACATCACCAGGTCCGCCGCGAGTGTTACCGTCGCGCTAGTGAAAGGCCAGGATTTCATCCAGCCGCGCTTCGAGATTCTCCTCTCCCTCCGACCAGAGAAGTGTCCGCTCGACCGGCACGGCTGCTTCGATCGCGCGCATCCAGTTCATCAGTTGTTGGATGTTTTCACGCGTTTTTTCGTGATACGCGCGGAGGTTTTCCGGGCGCCGCATCTTTTCGAGGAATACCGCCTCGATGGGGTGCTGCGGATCCGTCCGTGGAGTGCCGTTCGAGCCGAGCAATCCGGCGTGCCCGGTAAAGTAGTGCTCGAAACCGAGGTCTGCCTGGAAATGACCAGTTTCCGAGTTCGCCCCACTGTCATAGTCGGGGCCAAAACAAGCCAGCGTTAACTCCAGGGGCTGTTTTTGCCAGCTCCCGCTCGTTCCCTCATAGACCCACACATCCCACAGCGCGCCGGCTTCGTAGGCGCAGTCGGCGTTCCTGTGCTCGCGCATCCATCCGGCCAACGCGGCTGCATCCAGCGGCTGGCTGCGGTTGTCCCACTCCACTAGCGGAACCTCGGAGGGATCCACGGCCTGAATCGTCAGGCGCGAGAACCCCTTGCTCGCGGCAGAGAAGGGAACTGCGGCGAGCAGCTTCTCAAACTGCTCGAGCATGGTCTCCTCGCTGAAATCG
This sequence comes from Candidatus Acidiferrales bacterium, assembly GCA_035631855.1. GTDB lineage: Bacteria > Acidobacteriota > Terriglobia > Acidiferrales > UBA7541 > DASQHY01. The sequence continues at coordinate 8,503 of DASQHY010000099.1, read as the reverse complement.
CGGGTCCAAATCCGCAAATAGGCGCGATTGGCCATCCGGAAATTATACAGGTTTGGGGCTTGCTGTGCGGCAGCGCCACAGCCTACTTCACACGAAGAATGCTATTCGTCCCGCGCGTCGCCTGGTTGAGCGGAGAGGCCGCCAGCCATTTCCACCAGACGCGCGCGCAGGGATTCGCCAATCCCTGCGAAAGCGTTCGAGCAGGCTTCCCGCAGGCGGTCTTCCGCGGATTGGGCGACACTGAAGATGAGTTTTTGGGAGTGCTGGTCCAGCGAAGTCACCGTGGCCAGCGTCCAGGCATTCGAGACATTTTCGAGGCGACTCTTGTAGCTCTCGACCAACTCGCCACCGACCCGCGAAAGTGCCTCTGCGAACTGCTTCTGGTGGGCTTCGGCGGCGGCGCGCCAGGCATCCATCACGGGCGCAAGTTGCGTCTCAAGCTGCCGACCCGCGTCCAAGACGCCCTGTTCAATGGCCGTGGCCATGCGATTCTGGAAATCGCCGAGGCAGGAATCGGCTTCCATCCGGGACTTTGTCCGAACCTGTTCTGCTGTTGTTTCCGCCAGAGTACGCGCATCCTCACGCGCTTTTTCCATGGCGCGGTGAAAACCATCCAGGTCGCCCTGTGCGGACTTCTGGATTTCATCGTTGAAGGCCGCGGCTGTTGTATCGGCGGCCTCGCGAAAAAGGTTTCGCGCATGCTCGAAGGACTCTTTCATGACTTCGTCCAGCTGATTCTGCGCGTGATCCACATAGCTCCTGCTGTAGTGGTCCAGCTCAGCGGCAAAAACACCGGACACCTCCCCCGCTTTTTCACGCAGACTGACCGCGGCCTGCTCGATTCCTTTCTCAAATGTGGTTTCCATTTGCACCTGCGTCTTCTTCTCATACCATTCCGCCGTCTTGCCGAGGGAATCGGCGGCAGACTCGCGGATTTCGTCGGCGCGCTGCTCGAATTCGGCAAGCCACGCGGCCCTGGTGGACACCGCCGATGCCTGGAACTCTTTTTCCACGGCGCCCAAACTGGCACGGAGCCGCCCGGCGGCTTCGCGCATCTCTTGTTCGGCCAATTGCTGCACGCGGTTCTGAACGGCCCGCAGGGTCTCTTCGGGAAGCTCTTGCGCCGCGGAGAGTCTCTCAATCAGTCCTTCGGCGCGCTTGCGATGCGGGAGGAGGCGCTCTTCCAGTTGCAAGGCGAGCCGCATGACCGACTCCTGGCCGGCGGCTTCCAGAATCGGCTCGATGCGCTTGTCAAAGTCCGACAACGCTGCTTCTACTGCTCCGGCAAATTTCTCATCTTCCGAGGAAATCATGGCATCCAGGCGGGCCTGCGTCCGGTCAAGCGTTTCGTGGCTCAAGTTGTCCATGCGGGCGCTGAATTCTTCGGCGCGAAGCGCAAACCCTTCGTTCCACTGATTCACGCGAGCCTGCAGGCGTTCCACGCCGGCGCTGCCTTCGAGGCCCAATTGCCGGGCGGCTTCTTGCGCGCCGCGCAGAGCAGATTGCAACCTCTGTTCCAAGAGAGCCAGATTTGTCTCGCCGCCTTGGGCGATTTCCTGCTGGGCCTGCTGGACCGCTTTCGCGGTCTCGGGGGCAATGATTTTTGTGAAGTCTTCCCGGAGCGAGCGGCCAAGCGCCGCCTGTTGTTCCGAGAGGGTGGTTGCCGATTGTTCCGCGGCGCGCTCGATTGCCTGCGCGGCGGCGGTCTGCACGGCATGAGCCGCTTCTTCGGCTTGCGATTGCAGGTGGTCGTGCAGCGACTTGGCTTCGGCGCCGATCGCTTCGGCAACCGCCTCACGCGCGGCCGACTGGATCTGTTGCTGGGCGTCGGCAATCAGCCGAGCGACCTGGTGTTTCACCGCTTGCAGGGCGTCGGCTGCTTCCGAGACGGGCATGAAATGCACGTTGTCAACGGAAAAGCCCTCTTCCGGTTGGGAGGCCGCGTCGATCGCTATAGGGAGGCCGGACTCATCCACCGGCTGGGGCATCTGATTCTCCACGAACGGGAACCAATCTTCGGGAGGGAATGCGATTCCCCAGACGTTCCCGGGATATTCGAGTTCGAGGGCAATCTGAAATAACTGACGGACCGAGCGGGGACGCTGAATCCAGGTCACCTTGCCGCGCACCGAGCGGGGTGGGCGGCCGGACTCCGGGTGGGGAACCTCGAGAGTCACCCACATATTTTTCAAGACGTAGTGCTTGGACTGGTACCGCGCGCCGTGGCAATTGATGATCAGCGTGGAGGTGTGCTCCTGGAACGGCCTTCCCAGCGCGTCCACGCCGCTCACCACCAGGGGCACGGCCTGCACGATTCGCGTGCTCCGCCGCTTTCGAACTTCCGGTTGCATCGTGGCTGCAGACTCAGTCACTCTGGCACCTCGCAGATTCGGTTAGATCGCTGCAGGATCTGAGCCCTGGCCCTCGGCGATAATTCCCCCCTCAGATTTGAAGATTTAGACGAGCGCTGTTGGCTCGGGCGCATCGCAGCTACGCTGCGGTCTTGTGCCGGCCCGGTATCCGAACTCTTTGCAGGCCGGACAGCAACCCTCCGCAAATGTACAACGATTGGAGGACAGTTGGCTAGTGCCGTTGAGGCTGGAGGGTGGCAAGCCTGCGGGCCATTCGGATGCAAGGTGCTCTGATCTGTGTCCCACGGGAACGGGTTTCGTTGGACAGCGCTACAGGTCGCGGCGCCCCTCCATAGCTTTCATCATGGTGACCTCGTCGGCGTACTCGAGGTCACTGCCCACGGGAATGCCCACGCCAATTCGCGTGACGCGCACGCCGAGCGGCTTGAGCAGCTTGGAGAGGTAAACCGCGGTGGCTTCGCCTTCGGCGTTGGGATTGGTGGCCAGGATGATCTCTTCCACGCCGGAATTCTTCAAACGCTCGATAAGGCTCTTGATCTTCAGTTGGTCCGGGCCGACCCCCTGCAACGGCGAAAGCGAACCGCCCAGGACGTGGTAGAGCCCGTTGTATTGCCGCGTCTTCTCGATGGCGAGAATGTTGTGGGGTTCTTCCACCACGCAAATCGTCTTGCGATTTCGCGACGCGCTGGCGCAGTAGAAACACGGGTCGACGTCGGTGATGTTGTTGCACACCGAGCATTCCCGGATGCTCTGCTTGGCGTTGCGAATGGCGTCGGCCAGCGCCAGGGCTTCTTCCGGCGCGGCGCGCAACAGGTGAAAGGCCAGCCGCTGGGCCGTCTTCTGCCCGATTCCCGGCAGATGTTTCAGCTCGTCGATCAAACGCGCAATCGGTTCGGCGAAATCCGGCATGCCTATGGTGTAGCACAGGCGCTCCGGCCCGCGCAAATGACCCTTTGTTTGGCTTGGGGAACGCGCAGCCGGAAGCGGCCGCGCCGGTCGTTCAGAACAATCCGGGGATTTTCAGTCCGGCCAATCCCGGCATGCTGCCGGCGATATTCTTCATCTGATTGCTGAGCTCTTCATCCACGCGCCGGGAAGCTTCGTTCACCGCGGCGCGCACCAGGTCCTGCAACATTTCCTGATCTTTGCCGGCGAACACTTCGGGATCGATGCGCACCTCGGTCACCTGTTTCTGCCCGTTCATTTTGATGGTGACCATGCCGCCGCCCGCGGACGCTTCCACGTGCACCGCCTCGACCTGCTGTTGCAGGTTTTCCTGCAACTGCCGGAACCGTGTAAGCATTTGCTGAAGCGCGTTGACTTCCATCTCTATTCCTCTTGCCGCCGCCTGACTTCCGAAATTCGCCCCCCGAAGCGCTGAAGCATGGCCCGGACGATGGGGTCCTGCTCGAACCGGGCACGCAATTCCGAGGCGCCGGCATCGGCGCTTGGCGTCGCGCGCATGCCTTGACCCGATTCCAGTCTAACACAGACGCGCAGCGGCTGGCCTACTACCATGCTCGTGATGGTGCGCAATTTCTCCATAGGGTCGCGGGCCTGCAAAAGATCGGCAAGCGCGCGGCGCTCCGTCGGGAAATACAAGCGCATCTCGCCGCCGTCAAGCTCCCAGCGGGAGACATGCTCCACCAACTCGCCGAGAAATTTTTGCTGGCCAAGAATGGCCGACTTGATGGCGTCCACTTTTGCAGCGTCAATTCCGTCGAATTGGCCGGCTGCTCGTGCCACGACGCTCGGAGGCGGAGACGCAATCGGTCCCGGCGCGCGCGACGCCGGGGGCGCACCCGGCGTTGGCGAGGCCGCCGCGGCACTCGCGGATGCCGCCGCAGCCGCGGCGCGCAAGGGAGCTGGTTGCTGCGACGCAAAGGCGGCGCTCGATTTCGGCGCAGGGATTCTCGAAGCGGTCGTGACGCTCCCTCCCGTCCGAAGCTCGGCGAGAATTTCCTCGAGCGGAGCCAGCCGCGCCGCGTTCACCATACGCAGCAACCCCATCTCGAGGTGCAACCGCGGATCGGGCTTGCGGCGCAGGTCGTCGTCGGTGGAAAGCAAAATCTGAAAGAAGCGCGTCAGATCCTCTTCAGAGAATTTTTCGGCAGCGCGGGCCAGCTTCGGCCTCTGCTCGGGCAGCGCAGCGAGCAAATCCGAACCCGCGCCGCTTACGCGGGCCACCAGCAGGTCGCGGAAGTGCCGGATGGCTTCCCGACAGAAGTGCTGAAGGTTGCGCCCCTCCGCCAAAAGCCTGTGCACGAGGTTCAGCACGCCTTCGGCGGACCCGGCCTCGATGGCGTTCACCAGGGTTTCGAGGGTTTCCTCGGGCACAACGCCAAGCAACTCGCGAACCTGCGCGTCGGTGATGTTCTCACCGCAATAAGAACGCGCCTGCTCGAGCAGCGAGAGCGCGTCGCGCAGGCTTCCTTCCGCGGCGCGCGCCATGACCGCAAGCGCGCCTGGCTCGGCCTGCAGGCCTTCCTTGCCGGCGACCTCGCGCAAACGCTCGCCGATTTCGCCAAAGGAGAGCGCGCGAAAATGAAAGTGCTGGGAGCGCGACCGAATGGTGTCCACCAGGTTCTCCGGCTCGGTCGTGGCCATCACAAAGACGACGTTGTCGGGAGGCTCTTCGAGAGTTTTCAGCAGGGCGTTCGAGGCTTCGTCGGTCAGCATGTGCGCCTCGTCGAGGATGACCACCTTGGAGCGCGCGGCGGCCGGAGCATACCGGACCATTTCGCGCAACTCGCGAATCTGGTCAATGCCGCGATTCGAGGCAGCGTCAATTTCAATGACATCGAGCGAAGTGCCGGCGGTGATCTCGCGGCAGGAATCGCATGCGTTGCACGGGTCCGGGGTGGGTCCCTGGACGCAATTCAGGGCCTTGGCCAGGATGCGCGCGGCGGTGGTCTTCCCGACTCCGCGGGCTCCCGAAAAAATATAGGCATGGGCTACGCGGTTCCGCCGGATGGCGTTGGCCAGCGTTTCGGTGACGTGCTGCTGACCGACAATCTCGCGGAAGCTTTGCGGACGATGCTTGCGGGCAATGACCTGATAGCTCATGAACGGCGCTCGGCGTGACTCCCCGGAAAACGATGAGAGGAACTTCGGGATCTCCGCGGCACCCGAGGCGATCCCGCTACCGTTGCTCCCTTCCGGGCCTGGCGGGGTTTGCAGGACCTCGTTGCACAGAGCCCGAAGTTCCACACATCCGCAGTTGCGTCCCTAGACGCAACCGCAAATGTGAGTCTAGCACAGGTGGATGGCGCCGGCACCGCAGGCGCACCGCTCGCGGGCCTCTATTTCTTCGCGTCGGCAGGAATGACCTCGGCAGGATTCACCCAATTCACCTTGAACGGCCCAGCGCCGTGAACCTGAACAATGGTTTCGCCCTTGCAAGCACCGAAGTGGCGCATCTCCTTGGGGACCGTGGTGAAATTTCCCGTGTTCATGGTCTGCAATTTAGACTCGTCGAAGCTTTCACCCATCCCGACCAGGAACGTGCCCTTGAGCACCGTGACATTCTCGTCTTCGGGGTGCCAATGCGCCGGCACTTTTGTCCCGTCGGTGCAGCGAATCCGCAAAACATAAGGCGCCCCGGCGGCATCGGGGTTGCCCGAGACGACGGCGAAGTCCGTGTTCTTCATGATGGGCGCCCACTTCAAATCGCCGTAGTGCACGATCGCATGCGACGCCGTCCCGGAGTCCTTCTTCGCCTGCCCCATGACGGTCACTGCCAGCCCCGCACTGAGGACTGCCGCCAGCCCAGCAAGGGTAAACGCGCTTTGTCTTTTCATTCTTTCTTCTCCGTTCTTCTCCTCGTGGGAGGAAGGTTAGGAAAGAAACTACTACGAGCTTGTCCTTCGAGGCAAGAGCAGCACGCAAAAAAAATTGCCATGGGACCGCGGCAATGGAAATTGCGCAGCATCCTCCCACCGTATCTCTTACGCTGGCGAGCAGGACGCAACAAAGCGAAACAACGCCGGCCCGATTTTCGGGCAGCCTTTATTTCAGATTGACGCATCTTCCGGAAAGGAATGAGAAGCGCCGCGTAGCTCTATGCGCTTTGTCGCGCGGCGCTTCCAGAGGTGTCTGGCAGGAGAATCGGTGGGAACTGCCATTGGCGGGCCAACTGGCGGATAAGGAAATCCTTGCAATCTCTTATCATCGACTTTTGAGCGGTCCGGTTCACTTCATCTCTCACGTGCTTCCAAACTCTTTTGGTGCTGCTCTTTCCAGGGCAAGATGCATGCCACTCTCAGAGCTTGGGAGTTCCTGAAAACACTGTATTTATGAAATCTCTCCAGCGGGCCCTGTGGCACAATTTGGAATTGCGTCCGGCTTTGAAACACTCCGATCTAGAGGATCGCAGACTTTCAAACCGCGTGCTTGCATGGATGACGGCGTTCGTTACGGAGCGCAGCCACACACAAGGTTTGCGTTGCGGCCCGGCCAATACGAGCGGCGTGGCACTAGGCAGCGGTGGCGCCAGTTCTGTGGCGTGTGCCGCGCTTGAGATAGCGGTACAAACTGGTCCGCCCAATCCCCAGGATTTGCGAGGCGCGAACGCGGTTGCCCTGGCACATGTCCAGAACCCGCTGGATATGAATTTGCCGTACCTCGTTGAGCGAGAGCGGCAGCCAGGTCTCCGTCCCCTTTCCCACGGGGCTGCCGGGTTTTTGCAGATGCTCGGGAAGGTCGGCGATATCAATGAAGTCCGAAGTAGCGTTGATGGAGGCGCTCGAAATCACATTCTCGAGTTCACGCACGTTGCCGGGCCAGGGGTGCTGCAGGAGAAGGGTTTGCGCGCGGCGGGTCAGGCCGGAGATTTTCTTTCCGTAGGCGTCGTTGTATTTCTTCAGGAAGAACTGGATGAGGAGGGGAATGTCTTCGAGGCGTTCCGCGAGGGAGGGAACGCGAATCTGAATCGTGTTCAGACGGTAGAAAAGGTCTTCACGGAAGCGCCCGGCCAGGACCTCCGCGCGGAGGTCGCGATTGGTCGCGGCAATCAGGCGGACATCAACGTGGCGGACCTCGGGCGAGCCAACGCGTTGAATCTCCCGGTTTTGAATCACGCGCAGCAGCCGGACCTGCATCGGCGGCGACATTTCGCCCACTTCGTCGAGGAATACCGTCCCGCCATCCGCATATTCAAAGATGCCCTGGCGCGTGTCGGTGGCGCCGGTGAAGGCGCCGCGCACGTGGCCGAAAAGCTGGCTTTCCAACAGGGTGTCCACGAGCGCCGAGCAATTGCACATCGCCATACGATGCTGGCTCACCGGGCTCAATTGGTGAATCGCGTTCGCAATGAGCTCTTTTCCCGTGCCGGTTTGCCCAGTCAGCAGCACGTTGGTGTAATGCCGCGCCACTTTCCGCGCCTGATCAAAGACCTCCAGCATCGCCGGACTCTTTCCCACGATGCCGTGGAATTCAATGTCCTTCAAAAGCTGTTCTTCCAACTGGCGAACGCGCTTGCGCTGATTGAAGACCTCCGACAGCTCGTCCAAGGTGCGTTTCAGCCGGGCCTTCTCGACCGGTTTCGGAAGGTAGTCGTATGCGCCGTGCTTGACCGCTTCAATCGCTGAATCCAGAGAGTTATGACCGGTCACCAGGATGACCTGCAAGCCGGGGTCTATCTTCAGACCCTGGTCCAGGAAAGCCATGCCGTCCATGCCGGGCATTTTCAAATCGCAGATCACCACGCGGCAGTCACCCACGCGCACGTGCCCCAGCACTTCTTCCGTGTGGGTGCTCCCGAACGCGGGATAACCCATGCTCTCGACCATCCTCTGTAACAGCTCCACCATTGCGGGGTCGTCATCCAGAATAAAAGGGGTAAAACACTCACGGTTGACAGGGGTCTCGCGAGGCTTCGTCAGCAAGGAATCCATAGCCGTTTCGCTGGCAAGGCCTGTGCCAGATGAGGTCATTACGCTCTTCCTTACGCATTCTTTTCTCTTAGGTCTACCTTGGATTAGCCAAGCGCCTGCTAATTGCTCCGCTTTGAATCAATTAGCTGCCAAACTCAGGCAGGATGGCAGTAGTTCAGTTGAAATCCAGAGTGATTTGGACAAGGAGGGGAAGGACAGCACAATCCCGAATCAGAACGGAATTCCAACTCTGCTGTT
>DASQHY010000098.1:0-34469 GCA_035631855.1 Candidatus Acidiferrales bacterium | reverse complement strand
GCGCCCAGAGAGTTCCCGATGGGCACATAAACGTTGTAGTCTTCACCGCTCGCTTCGATGGCGGCTTCGGCGACGTCCACAACTTCCTGGTAGCGTCCCGCGGCGAACAGGGCGCGGCAGAGCAGGTAATAGGCGCCCTCGCAGTCGCGTTTGCGTTCGATGGCCTTTTTGACCATGCGCACGGCTTCGTCATGGAGTTCGGCGGCGTAGAGGACCCAGGCCTGGCTGACCTGCACTTCGGGCAGGTCCCAGCGCAGAGCCACGGCCTTGCCGGAGGCCTCCCGCGCGCGTTCGACCCACACCTGATCGCGGCTGTAGTTGCAGTAGAACATGGCGCAGGCGTTGGCGCAGGCGGCGTAGGCCAGTGCGAAGCTGGGGTCAATGGCCACCGCGTTTTCAAACATCTGCAGGGCAAACTCGAGGTCCTGGCGGGTCTGGCGGCGCGCGTAGCGCTTGCCGCGCAGGTAGAGGTCGTAGGCCTGCAGGTTTTCCGTGGGCTTGACGGCCAAGGCCTCGAGTTCCTCCGGGGAGAGCGTCACGCGCAGGGCCTCGGCGATCTTGCGGGCCATTTCGTCCTGCACTTCGAAAACGTCCTTCATCTCGCGGTCGAAGCGCTCCGACCAGAGCGGAAAATCGGTGTGCGTATCCACGAGCTGGGCGTTGATGCGCAGGCGGGCGCCGGCGCGGCGCAACGTGCCGGTGAGGACATAGGACGCGCCGAGCTGCTGGCCGACCTGCGCCGGTGTCACCGGCTTGTCCCGGAAGGCCAGAACGGTGGGGCGCGAAAAGGTGTTCAGTCCGCGAATCTTGGAGAGCTCGGTGATGACATCCTCGGTGATGCCGTCGCGCAGGTATTCATCTTCCTTGGCGCCGCTCAGGTTTTCAAAGTAGAGAACGGCCACGGATTTTCCCGTCTGCTTCGGGACGCCGTGGTCCGAATCGCTCTTCTCCTTGGCGCGGCGTTTTCCCGATTCAAGATCGCGCTTCAGGCGGCTGAGGTCGGTTTTCAGTTCGTTGGCCGTCTGGCAGCGCAGATTGCGATCCTTCTCAAGGGCCTTCTCCAGGATGCGCACAAAATCCGCGGGCAGCAAGGGATTCAGCTCCGCGGCCGGCTTGGGGTCGCGGTTCAGGATAGCGTCGAAGATGACCGCCGAGGTGTCCCCCGGAAAGGGTGGTGTTCCGGTGGCCAACTGGTAGAGCACCGTTCCCGCGGAAAAGAGGTCCGTGCGGGCGTCCACGAGTTGGCCGCGGGCCTGCTCGGGCGACATGTAGGAAACCGTGCCGACGGCTGCGCCCGGCGAAGTGAGTTCCTCGCTGGAAACCAGGGTCTCGCCCTGCGCGGCTGAAGCTCCCTGCGCAATCTCGCCCCGGCTCATCTTGACCAGGCCGAAGTCCAGAATCTTCACCTGGCCGCGCTCGGTGAGAAAGAGGTTCGCCGGCTTGATGTCCCGGTGCACGATGCCCTTGGCGTGCGCCGATTCGAGGGCGTCGGCAATCTGTATGGCCAGCGGCAGCAGCTTCTCCATTTCCATGGGCTGCCGGCTCATCTTCTGCGCCAGGGTCTCCCCTTCCAGCAGCTCCATCACGATGAAGTGCCGGCGTTCGTGCTGCTCGATCGAGTGGATGGTGCAGATGTTGGGGTGATTGAGGGAAGAAGCGGCGCGCGCCTCACGCTGGAAACGCTCAAGCAACTGAGTGTCCTGGGCCATTTCAGGAGGAAGAAACTTCAGGGCCACGCGGCGGCCAAGTTGGGAGTCCTGGGCTTCGTACACCACGCCCATCCCGCCCGAGCCTAGTTTACGGAGAATCTTGTAGTGCAGGAGGGACTGGCCGATGAGGGGATCCTGATCCATGTTCATGGTAGGCGGTTGATAGTATGCGGCGAGCGAGATGCCGTCAAGGCACACCACGCCTAGTGGGCAGTTTGGGCGTAGAATACGGCGCGACAGCACGACAGCACGACAGTTGCGCTTCAGCTGGCACTGGAAGTCTGATTGAATCGCAAACGGTGCGGTGACTTCCATGCGAGACAACAAGATAAGCTTTGAGACCGTCCGAAACATCGGACTCGAGCTGCCCGGCGTAGAAGAGGGCACGATGTACGGGTCGCCGGCCCTCAAGGTTCGCGGGAAGCTGTTGACGTGTCTTCCCATTCACAGATCCGCTGAGCCCAACTCCCTTGCAGTGAGCATTGACTTCGAGCAGCGCGCGGAGCTCATAGCCACAGCGCCGGATACCTACTACCTGAAGGATCATTACGTGAACTATCCGGTGGTGCTGGTGCGGTTGTCTCGCATCCGCCTCGATGCGTTGAAAGACCTGCTGGGCATGGCGTGGCGCTTCGCGACCGCGAAAAAGCCCGGCGGCAAGCGCACGGTGCAAAAGCCAAGGGACTATCGAGCGCGGAAGCGATAAGCATTCATCGCGCAGAAGGACCATGGAGGATTGCGATGGCCAAGATTCGCCGCAGAGAGTTTGCAAAACGCGCCGCGTCCGCAGCTCTGGCAGGGCCGCTGGCGCTGGCACATCTGGCGCAACAAACGAACGAAACTCCGAGGCCCGGGCCGAAACTGAAGCTCAGCCCGGATCAAGAGGCGGCCGTGAAGAGAGCCGTCGAGCGGCGTGAGCAGCAGCTCAAGAAAATGCGCGATCTCCCGCTGCCCTATGATCTCGAACCCGCCTTCCTATTCGCGGCGCAGCCTCGACCGCGCGGCGCAAGGCGGGAGTGACAGCATTCACCACGATGGGATGCAATGATGCTCTCTGAGGACATTCTTTATCTGAGCGTGCACGAGCTGGGGGAGCAGATCCGCAGCCGCAAGATTTCCCCGGTGGAACTGACGGAGTCTTACCTGGCGCGGCTCGAGAAGCTGGGGCCGAAGCTCGGGGCCGTCGCAAAGCTCACTCCGGACCTGGCTCTCGAACAGGCGCGCGTGGCGGAAAAAGAGATTGCCGCAGGACATTCGCGCGGGCCCTTGCACGGGATTCCTTACGGCGCGAAAGATTTGCTGGCGACGCGCGGCATTCACACCACGTGGGGTGCGCCACCGTTCAAAGACCAAGTGTTCCCGTTCGACGCGACGGTCATCCAACGGCTGCGCGAAGCGGGCGCGGTTCTGGCGGCCAAGCTGGCCATGATCGAGCTTGCGGGGGGCGGCGGGTACAACAACGGAAATGCTTCGCTGCAAGGCCCCTCGCGTTGTCCCTATAACCTCGAGCATTGGGCCGGCGGAAGCTCCAGCGGCCCGGGCGCGGCAGTGCCCTCGGCGCTGGTGGGATTTGCCATCGGCTCGGAAACGCTCGGGTCGATCATCACGCCCTCGGCATTTTCCGGCGTGAGCGGGCTGCGGCCGACCTACGGCCGCGTGAGCCGCCACGGGGCTATGGCGCTCTCGTGGACCATGGACAAGCTTGGGCCGATGTGCCGCAGCGCAGTGGATTGCGGCCTGGTGCTGAATGCCATTGCCGGACACGATCCGCACGACAGAACCTCGCGCCACGAATCGTTCACCTGGTGGCCGCCGTCCGGGTCCCAGAGCAACGACACGAAGCGAGCGAAGCCGCTCGCCGGAAAAAGACTCGGTGTGGTGCGCCCGGACTTCCATGCGCCGGGCGGCGAGGAAGAGATCGGCGCGGCCTTCGCCGCGGCCTGCGATGCGCTGAAGTCGCTCGGCGCAAAGCTGGAGGAGACCGAGCTGCCGGATTTTCCTTACGCCGCTGTGGCGACCACGCTTTACACCGCTGAGGCGGCTTCGATTTTCCGGCCGTTTATCGAGAGCGGCAAAGTAAACGAGCTGATTGACGATACGCAAAAGGCCGGGCTCATCAGCGTGCTTTCCCTTCCCGCAACGGACTACCTGGATGCCATGCGCATTCGCGTCCAGATTCAGGAGAGCGCGGCGAAGTTATTCGAGAAATACGACGCGCTGGCGGCACCCAGCCGAACCACGGCCGCGCCGCGCCTGGATGTGAATTTTGATGCGTCCCCCGCGCCTCCGCCCGGAGCCTTCGACAAGTGGAACATCATCGGAATGTCCAACGTCGCCGGACTGCCCGCGATTTCCATCCCCTGCGGCTTCACAAAAGAAGAGAATTTGCCGGCGGGCATCCAGTTCGTCGCCGACGCTCTGCGCGAAGATGTTTGCATCGAGTGCGCGATTGCCTACCAGGCGGCGACGGAGTGGCACCGCAAGAAGCCGAACGTGTGAGGATTTCTTAAACAACAAGCGTGACGATTTGCCTTGCTCCACTCTGCGCGGTGTGATACGAGTAAAAGAGCGGACCGAGGCCGCTTCTGCCGAAGAGCCTCACCGCGGAAGTCGCCGCAAGCATGTGGAAAAAACTCCATCTCTACCTGATCAAACCATCGCAGTATGACGATGAGGGCTACGTGGTGCGGCACTGGCGCGGTGTGCTGCCGAGCAATACGCTGGCCTGCCTGGCCGGGCTTACCGAGGACGTCCTGGCCGAGAAGCGGCTGGGAGAATTGCTGCGGGTCAAGGTGCATTTGCTTGATGAAACGGTGGATCACGTTCCGGTCAAGCGCATCTGCCGGTCGCAGCGCGCTGGTCATACGAAGACCATCGTCTGCCTGGTGGGCGTTCAGACCAACCAGTTTCCCCGGTCGTGCGATCTGGCGCGGGAGTTCCGCCGCGCCGGCCTGACGGTGATGATCGGAGGGTTCCACGTCAGCGGGTATCTAGCGCTGCTCCCGGAGATCCCGCCGGACATCCAGCAGCTCATGGACGAGGGCGTAACGATCGTGAAGGGCGAGGTGGAAGAGACCTGGGGCGACCTGCTGTGCGATGCCGTCAACGACCAACTGAAGCCGATTTACGACTTCTTGAACGACAAACCGGATTTGTACGAGAAACCTGTTCCGGTGATTCGCAAGAAATACCTGCGGAAGTTCGTGGCGTCCAATTTCGGCACGCTGGACTGCGGACGCGGCTGCCCGTTTGAGTGCACCTTTTGCACCATCATCAACGTCCAGGGACGCAAGATGCGCTTCCGTTCCGCCGAGCACATCGCCGCGGCCATCCGGCGCAATTATCAGGAACATGGCATCACTTTTTATTTTTTCACCGACGACAACTTCGCGCGCAACAAAAACTGGGAAGCGATTTTTGACGCGCTCATCCGCCTGCGGGAGGAGGAGCAGATCCCGCTGCACTTCATGATGCAGGTGGATGTGCTTTCGTGGAAGATCAAGGACTTCGTCGCCAAGGCGCGCCGCGCGGGTTGCAACACCGTGTTCATCGGCATGGAGAGCGTGGACCCCGGCAACCTGGCCGCCGCCGGCAAAAAGCAGAATCACGTCAACGAGTACCGGCAATTGATTGATGGCTACCGCGCCGCAGGAATCTCCACACACGTGGGCTATATCATCGGCTTCCCCTTTGACAGCGCGGAGTCGGTACGGCGCGACCTGGTCTACCTGATGCAGACGGTGCGCCCGGACCATGCTTCCTTTTTCATGCTGATGCCGCTGCCCGGCTCGATGGACCACCTGCTAATGTCCCGCCGCGGAGCGTGGATGCACCCCGATTTCAACCTGTACGACTCCCACCACGAAGTGACGGTGCATCCCAACCTGAAGAACGGGGCCTGGAAGGATCTCTATGCCGAGGCGTGGCGCACGTTCTACAGCTTCGACAACATGAAAGCCGTCTTGCGGCGCAGCCCGCGCAGCAGCTATTGGAACAATTTCCTGAGGTTTCTCTGGTACAAGAATTCCGTCATGACCGAGGGACGCCACCCAATGATGTGCGGCTTCTTCCGGCTGAAAGGCCGCAGGAACCGCCGCCCGGGCTATCCCATTCTCTCCCGCTGGGAATACTGCAAAGAACGCGCGCGCGAAATCCGGACGCATCTCGCGGGCATGGTGCGCATCCTGTTCGAGATGGAAGAGCTCTGGCTGCAGACACGCCATCCTTCCGAGGCGGAACAGCGCGTCGTCGAAGAGCTGGCAAAAATCCGCGCCGCCTATGGAAAGCTGAAGGTGGCGGACCTGCAGTTCGCTTTTCAGCGAGCGAAGCACCAATTTCCGGCGTTGCACGTTCCGTCGAAGCTGCATCTGTTCTGGGCCAAGTGGAGCCCGCTGCTGGTTCCCAACAAGGCGTACACGCGCGCCGATCTGAAGTTCTTCTGGAGCACCGTCCGGCAGCGCTGGGCGGAACGGCGGTGGTTCCACATCCCGTTACACCATGTCGCGTTCAATCTCTTTCGCGATGTCCAGCTTTCCTTTTTGTTCTTTTTCCATCTAGCCCGAGCGCGGTAGGAGGCGGCCGCGCTGCCGCTGTGGGGATCCTGCCGACTGCCAACCGCTAGCCTCGACCTGCCTGTCCGGCATTGCTAGGATAGACGCAGAAGCTCATGCGACAGCCTAAGGCATCGGGGAAGCGCGTGCGCCGCGAACGCGACGGCCTGGCGCAGCGCGTACTGCGCTTTATGGAGCGCCAGCGGATGGCAGCGCCGGGCGATCGCGTGGGCGTCGCTGTTTCCGGCGGAGCCGACTCCGTGGCGCTTCTGCTGCTGCTGGAAGAGCTGCGCGAGCCGCTCGGCCTGCTTCTGAGCGTGCTGCACTTCAACCACAAACTCCGCGGCGCCGAATCCGATGCGGATGAGTCCTTTGTCCGCGAACTGGCCGCCGCGCGGGGCTTCGAGTGCATTCTCGGCGCGGAGGATGTTGCGCGGCAGGCGCGCGAAGAGGGCGGAAACCTCGAAGAGGTTGGGCGGCATATGCGCTACGCGTTTTTCGACCACGCGGTGAAGAGCGGCCGCGTGACGCGCGTCGCCGTCGCGCACACGGCCGACGACCAGGCAGAGACGGTTCTGGCGCACTTGCTTCGCGGGACTGGCCCGGCGGGGCTCGGCGCAATCTACCCTGTAGCGGGCGCCGTGGTACGCCCGCTGCTGGAAACCCGGCGCGGCGAGTTGCGGGAGTACTTGGGAAAGAAGAAGCAAGCCTGGCGGGAGGACTTGAGCAATCTGGATACGCGGCGGACGCGCGCGAGAATCCGCGAGAAGCTCCTGCCGCTCCTCGAGCGGGAGTTTCAGCCGGCCGTGGTCGAACAACTGGTGCGCCTGGCGGGGCTGGCCCGGGAAGATGAAACCTTCTGGCATGTGCTTGTGGAAGACCGTTACCGAGCGCTCGTGCAGCACGAGACCCCTGCTCCCTCCATTGGCGTTGCCGATTTGCTCGATCCCTTGCACCTGCCTGGGGAACCCCGCGAAGCGATGGCCGCCTTCACCAAGCGCCTGATCCGAAGGCTGGTCGAAGCAGTGAAGGGGGACCGCCGCCAATTGACTGCCGAGCACGTCGCCCAAGTCGTGCGCCTCGCGGCTGACGGGACCAGTGGGCAAAGAACGGACCTGCCCGGAGGAATAGAGGTTGTACGGGAATTCGACCGCCTGGTTTTCTTGCGCCGTGAGCCGGCCGCCGACAAGACGCAGGGAGCCGTGGCGCAGCCATCCCGTGGGCCTTACGAGTACAAGGTGGAGCTGGATACAAGCGGGACCACAGCGTTGCGTGTTGCTGAAATCGCCAGCTACTTCCACCTGAAAGTGATTGACTGGCCTTCCCGCGCGAGCGACACTAAGAGTGCTGGAGCAGTGCTCGACAAAGACCTGCTCCGTGCGCCGTTGGTCCTGCGGAGTTGGCGCCCGGGAGATTGCTTTCGCCCGGAAGGGCGCTTGCGAACCCGCAAGCTGAAGCGCCTGCTTCTGGAAAAGCGGGTGAGCCGGCGCGAACGGGCCGGCTGGCCGGTTCTAACCAGTGCGGGAGCCTTGGCTTGGGCAAGAGGACTCCCTGTAGCTGCGGAGTTTGCCCCGCGGCGGGGGACGAGGGCAGGCTTAGTGATTATTGAGGAACCGCTTTGAAGTCTGCGCTGAAGGTCATCTATTCTCCGGCGCGGATAAGAGCGCAGGTGACGCGCATGGGCCGGGAAATCTCCCGGACCTACGGCGGCAGGACCCTCGACCTGGTGATCCTGCTGCAGAACGCATTTGTCTTTGCGGCCGATCTGGTACGGCAGATTTCGATGCCGGTGGCCTGGCACTTTGTGCGCGCCGATATGCATGACTTCGAGCAGGCCGGCCATTGGCAGCGCGAGATTTTTTTCAGCGAGCGGCCGGACTTGAAGGGCCGCGACGTTCTGGTGGTGGACGCGGTGCTGCAAAGCGGCGTGACTCAGGAATTTCTGGTGCGGCGGCTCGCGGAGAGCGAACCGCGTTCCCTGCGTTTGGCGGTGCTGCTCGACAAGCCGCAGGAGCGCAAAGTGGGGCTGCAGGCAGATTACTTTGGGTTTTGCGCCGCATCTAATCATGTAGTGGGTTATGGCCTGCCGGGCGATGCCGGTGCGCAACGTAATTTGCCGTATATTGCCGGAGCCGGGCAGGCGTCCCACAAGACAAGAACCGCCGAGAGGCCGGCCGTGCGAGGCCAGCGGAGAAAAAGATAGACTGGAAGCGCGGCCGACGAGGAAACCGTGAACACGAGTTCGACAGCCAAAACCATCCTGTTCTGGATGCTCATCATTTTCCTGGGCGTGATGCTCTGGAAGATGGTGTCTGCAAACGGGCAGACGCAGCGGGAGCTCGAACCGAGCTATAGCGAATTCATGGCCCAAGTGGAAAACGGCAACGTGCGCGAAGTGACGCTCTATCTATCGCCCGACAGCTACGAGGTCCAAGGACAGTACCGCCAGCCGGCCAACAAATTCACGGTCACGATTTTCAAAGAATCCGCTCCCGACCTGGCCAAGCTATTGGCGCAGAAGGGCGTGTTGATGAACGTCAAGAAAGTGACCCGCGGCGACTGGATCGTGTTCCTGCTGAACGCCGCCCCGCTCTTCCTTCTGGTGGGCTTTTGCATTTTCCTGATGCGGCAGATGCAGGCCGGGGGAAACAAAGCGCTCAGCTTCGGGAAGTCGCGCGCGCGGCTGCTTTCGGCGCAGCAGAAAAAGGCGACGTTCAAAGACGTTGCGGGCATCGAAGAGGCCAAGGAAGAGCTGCAGGAGATTATCGATTTCCTGAAAGACCCCCAGAAATTTCAGAAACTCGGCGGACGCATTCCCAAGGGCGTTCTGCTGGTCGGGCCTCCGGGAACGGGCAAGACGCTTCTGGCGCGCGCCATTGCGGGCGAAGCGAACGTGCCGTTCTTTTCCATCTCCGGATCGGATTTCGTTGAGATGTTCGTCGGCGTGGGGGCGAGCCGCGTCCGCGATCTGTTTGAACAGGGAAAGAAGAATGCGCCTTGCATCATCTTCATCGACGAAATTGACGCGGTGGGGCGTCACCGCGGCGCCGGGCTTGGCGGCGGGCACGACGAGCGCGAGCAGACTCTCAACGCCCTGCTGGTGGAAATGGACGGGTTTGAATCGAATGAAGGCGTGATTCTGATCGCGGCGACCAACCGGCCGGACGTGCTGGACCCCGCGCTGCTGCGCCCCGGACGGTTCGACCGGCGCGTGGTGGTGCCTCGTCCGGACATCAAGGGCCGCGAAGAGATTCTGCGCGTGCACACACGCAAAGTCCCGCTGTCGGACGACGTGGATCTTTCCGTCATCGCCCGGGGAACGCCGGGCTTCTCCGGCGCGGACCTGGCGAACCTGGTAAACGAGGGCGCGCTGTGGGCCGCCCGGCAAAACCGCAAGTTCGTCATGATGGTCGATTTCGAAATGGCCAAGGACAAAGTCCTGATGGGCGTCGAGCGCAAGTCCATGATTTTGTCCGAGGAGGAAAAGCGGAACACCGCCTATCACGAAGCGGGGCACGCGCTGGTGGCAGCGATGACGCCGGGCGCCGACCCGATTCATAAGGTCACCATCATCCCCCGCGGAATGGCACTGGGCGTCACCATGCAGTTGCCCATCGACGACAAGCACACCTACACGCGGGAATACCTGCTCTCCATGCTTACCGTGCTGATGGGCGGGCGCTCGGCGGAAGAGATTTTTCTCGGCCACCTCACCACCGGCGCGGGAAACGATATCGAGCGCGCCACGGAAATCGCGCGCAACATGGTTTGCGAATGGGGCATGAGCTCGCTGGGGCCGCTGGCCTTTGGCAAGAAGGAAGAAGCCATCTTTCTGGGCCGGGAGATTGCCCAGCACCGCGACTATTCGGAAGACACCGCCATTCAAATTGACCGCGAAGTGCGCGCCATTGTCACCAATGCTTACGAGGCCGCGCGCAATCTCCTGCAGACCAACCGCGAAGCCCTGGAGCGCATTGCTCAGGCATTGCTCGAGCGCGAAGTGATCGACGCCACGGAAATGAAGCTGCTCATCGAGGGCAAGCCCCTGCCGGAAAAGCCGCGCACGCCGCCGGCCGTTCCGCCGCAACCCGTTCCGGGGACCGAGCCCAAGCCCGCGACGCGGCCCGAACTCCGTCCTGCTCCCGGTTTCACCAAGGGCGGGAAGCCTGCCCCGGCGTAAACAGCCAGCGCAATCCGAATTGTGATTTTCCCAAGGGGCACAGCCTGGTGTGTCCCTTCGCTCTTACGAGGGACACAGCAATAGGCGTAGAATACCGGCATGGCAAAGAAGTCCGAGCCGCCGATTGAAGTGACCTGTCCGTGCTGCCATGCCAAGCTGACGGTGGATGCGCAGCTTTCGGTAGTGCTTTCGCACCAAGCTCGGCCCAAGGCTGCTCCGGATGTGGACATCAACGATTCGGCGCGGATCTTGCAGGAGCAGGCGCAGCGCCGCGAAGAGAAGTTCCGCGAATCCTGGCAGGCGGAAAAGATGAAGGAAGACGTGCTGAACCGGAAGTTTGAAGAGGCGCTGAAGAAAGCGAAGGACCAGCCCGCCGACCGGCCGCTGCGGGATTTTGACCTCGAGTGACGCGGAGGATTACTTCCTCTGGCATACTTTCCTGCTGTGAAACGCTGCGCCATTCTCTGGCTGATGATCGCCTTGCCTGCCGGTGTGCCCTGCGAGGGTGAGCCGTTCCCGCAGGCCCGCTCCAAGACCGCGAAACGCCCGCGATTGCCAAAGCCCCGCATCCTCGATTCCGGGAATCTCGAGCGGGACGCCGCAACCGGCGAACTGCGCAGCGGCCCGGCGCACGATCCCGCAGAAACAGCGGCGCGTCCTTCCAAAGCGATCCGCTCACGCGTCAACCTGGTGGAAGTAAGCTGCACGGCGCTCGACGGAAACGATAAACCGTTGAAGGGTCTGCACGCCGAGGATTTCCGCATTTTTGAGGACGGAGCAGAGCAGCGCATCGCGCACTTCGACGCTTCCACCGAGCCTGCCTCCATCGCGGTGGTGATGGATGCCAGCCCGAGTATCTATCGCGAACTGCGCGAAATGCGCGCGGCGGCGCGTGCGCTGGCGGAGGTTCTCGCGCCGCAGGACGAAATCGGCGTGGTGGCATTTTCGCGAGAGGCGCATTTGCTCCTGCCGTTGACGCGTGACCGCGCCCTGCTGGAACGCGCGCTGCAATCGCCGGAGCTCGCGCGCGTGGCCAACGAATCCACATCCAATATCTATCGCGCCGTGTATTTAACCGCGCGCGATCTCCTCAAGGGGCGCAGCGGGCGCAAGGCCATCCTGCTGCTCACCGATGGGCAGGACAGCGGGCTGGGCCTGAACTGGAATCCGGCGAGCGCCGGCGCGCAGCCAGGAGAGACATCCGGAAGGCTGAGCTTCGAGGACGTGGTCCGCGAACTGGCGGCAGAGGAGATCGAGGTGTACGCGATTTCGACCGAGCCCCATCCGCGCTCCATGACCCCGGCATGGCTTTCGGCGCGCCGCAGCAACACGCTGATCGCGGAAGAAACGCGCAAGGCCGGCGTTCCGATCTATACAGCGTACCTGGCGGAGTTGGTGCGCCGTGCTGGAGGCCAGCTCTTTTTTCTCCGCGAAATCGGGACGCTGGGCGACGTGTACCGGTGCATCGCGGAAACGCTGCGCGAACAATACGTGCTCGGCTACTACCCCGTGGCCGGAACAAGCAAGCCTGGCTGGCGAGCGCTGCGCGTGGAATTGCCGGGACGGAATGCGGCGCTGACGTATCGCGTGGCATATTATGTTCCGGCATCGGGAAAGTAATCTACGGACACTGCGGGCGCCCGCCGGGAAAAGATGATACGGCGAAGAAAATTTCTGCTGAAGCTGCCGTCGCGCACGTTGGAATTGGGCGAGCGGACGCTGGTGATGGGCGTGCTCAACGTCACGCCGGACAGCTTCTCCGACGGGGGCCTCTACGCGAATAGCGACCGCGCCATCGCCCATGCGTTGGCCATGCAGGAGGCCGGCGCGGACCTGATTGATATCGGCGGCGAATCCACGCGGCCGGGCTCGGAGGGAATTTCGGGGGAAGAAGAATTGCGCCGCGTGCTACCGGTTCTCGAAGGACTGCGTTTCAAACTGCGCGTTCCGGTCTCCATCGACACGCAGAAGGCCGAAGTCGCGGAAGCCGCAGCCGCCGCGGGCGCGGAGATGGTTAACGATATTTCCGGTCTGCGGAGCGATGCGCGCATCGCCGAGGTGGCGCGGAAACGCAAGCTGCCTCTCGTCCTGATGCACATTCGCGGCACTCCGCGCACCATGCAAAAGCGGCCGTTTGCCCGCGACGTTCTCCGCGATGTCGCCGCGGGATTGCGCGCGGCCATCGCGCGGGCTACGCGGGTGGGCGTGCCGCGCTCGCAGGTTATCCTCGATCCGGGGATCGGCTTTGGAAAAAGTTTCCAGCAGAATTACGAATTGCTGGCGCGGCTCCCGGAGTTGGCGCGGCTCGGCTGTCCACTGCTGGTAGGGACTTCGCGAAAGGCCTTTCTTGGGGCAACACTGGCGCGCGAGGGACATCGCGTTCCGCCCGAGGAGCGCATCTGGGGCACTGCGGCAACGGTTGCGGCCAGCATTCTCGGCGGAGCGCACATCGTTCGCGTTCATGATGTCTCGGAGATGGTGCAGATCGTCCGCGTGGCCGACTGCATTCTGAATCCGCACCTTGCGCCAAAAGCATGAGAAAACCGGCTGAGATATAATCCGCGCGGCATTTCTGCGAACAGCGGAATTGCTCTGCATTTTTCAACGAAGGAGTCGTCTGCATGGGTCGGATCGTGTTCCCGATTTTTTCTCTGTTCCTATGGCTCCTGGTAGCTTTGATTCCTGCGTGGGCGCAGCTTCCACAGGCAAACCCAAATCCGCTGGGCAAGCTGCAGGCGCCGCAGGGGACGCCGGGCTGCTCGACTACAGAGCCGTCTTCCTGCGAACAGGCCGCGGCAAAGATTCTGCCCGTGGTGATGGGGCCATCGCCGCTGGAGGACAATTTGCGCCACCTAACCGACGAAATCGGCGGGCGCGTGACCGGCAGTCCGGCGATGAAGCGCGCGGTGGAGTGGGGCGTGGCGGCGTTTCGCGCCGCGGGCGTGGACGTACACACAGAGAAGTACACCATGCCGGTGACCTGGAGCGAAGGCGAGACGCGGCTCGCGGTGCTCGCGCCTATGGCGCTCCCGGTGCATCTCGTAGCTGAAGGGTGGTCGCCGGCAACTCCGCCGGGCGGAATCGAAGCGGAACTGGTGGACGTGGGCGGCGGGAGCGCCGATGAATTTGCGGCTGTAGGCACGCGCGCGAAAGGTGCGATTCTGCTGGTGCACAGCGACGTCAGCGTGACTTGGGCCGACCTGTTCAACGAATACATGCGCGCTCCGGAGATCATCGGCCGCGCGGTGAAGTCGGGCGCCGCGGCGATTCTGTGGATGTCGGCGCGCGAACGCATGCTGCTCTACCGCCACACCAACGCGCTTTTGGGCGAGCTCGACAAGATTCCTCAGGCGGTGGTGGCGCGGGAGGACGCTCTCCGCCTGGCGCGTTTCGTTTCTGCCAGCGCGGCGTCTGGGCAGCGCGTTCGCGTGCGGTTTTCCATGCCCAACAAGATTGGCGGGCCGCTCGAGCAGGAAAACGTTGTTGGCGAAATCCGCGGACGCGAAGAGCCGGACGAGGTAGTGATTCTCGGCGCGCATCTCGATTCCTGGGAGTTGGGTACGGGCGCGCTCGACAACGGCTGCAACGCGGCGCTGGTGATTGAAGCGGCGCGCGCCATTGCTGCCAGCGGGCTGCGTCCCCGGCGCACCATCCGCTTTATTCTTTTTTCCGGCGAGGAGCAGGGCACGCTCGGCTCGTGGGCCTACGTGAAATCGCACGCCACGGAGCTTGACAAGATCCGCGCGGTGATTATTTTCGATTCAGGGATTGGACGAGTGACCGGCTACTCCCTCGGCGGGAGGAAGGACCTCGAAGGCGGCGTGCGCGAGGCGCTTTTGCCGCTCGAATCCTGGGGCGCAAATACCCACACCGCCGACGCCTCGTTCGGCACCGACAATTTTGATTTTCTGCTTGAGGGCGTGCCAACGCTCGTCGCCAACCAGGAAGAGGCGAATTACTTGCCGAACTATCACGCCCAGTCGGACACCTTGGATAAGGTGGACATTCGCGAACTGAAGCTGCACACGGCGCTCGCCGCGGTCACCGCTTGGGGGATCGCCGACCGAACTGAACCGATTGGCAAACGCCTCACGCGGCCGGAGATTGACGCCCTGCTGAAGGAAACCGGCGTGGATAAGCAAATGCAGCTTCTTGGTTACTGGAAATCCTGGCAGGATGGTTCACGCGGAAGGAAACCGTAGAGGCCGAGCGAACCAACAGCGCGCCAACCTGTACTTTTGGGCAAGGCGCAACCCGGACTAGCCCCACAGAGCCGGAAAGAGCACATTCCGCGCGGAACGTTTCCTCTCTCCCTATGCCCTTCACGCTATAATTTTCGTATGCGCGCGCTTCAAAAGGCTACCCCCTTGTCTGCGGGCACCACAAGTGCGCCCTCTCCATCCGTTGCCGGCGATGCGCGGGCTGTGCGACCCGTGCAAGCGCCCATTCTAGCCATTGATTACGGTCGGAAGAGGATTGGGCTGGCGGTGTCGGATCAACTTGGAATCGTGGCAAGGCCGCTCGAGACGCTTGAGCGGAAAAACCGGCGGGACGATGTGAGACGATTGCGCGAAATTGCACGCGCGCACGCGGTCCGGAGAATCGTTGTGGGGCACCCACTCCGCCTCGACGGCACCCCCGGCGAAATGGCGGAAGAAGTGGAACGATTCGCGGTCCGTCTGGAAAAGCAGCTTGGCCTGCCGATGGCGCTGGTGGATGAGCGCCTGACGAGTTGGGAAGTAGAACAGATGGCCGGTGAAATGCGCTGGCTCGAGCAAGCAGCCTCTCCTGGAACGATGAGTGCTCGCAAACGAAGCCGCAAACCGGGTGCGACACGCGATGCCATGGCCGCGGCCGTGATCTTGCGCGACTACCTCAACCATGAGCGCGAAACCCCATAACTCGAGCAAGCACGGAGGCTCCGGAGTGCGCAAGGCGATCGTCCTGACCGTCCTGATGCTGCTGCTCGCCGCCGGCGGCACGGCGGTGTGGTTCCAGATGGTGCTCCATGAGCCGTACATGAACTTCTCGAGCGAAGGCATTTTTGTAACGGTGCCGCACGGAGCTTCGGGGAGGAGCGTGGCGCGGCTGATGGAGAAAAACGGCGTCATTCGCAGCGCGCTGGTATTCCGATTCCTAGTCCGCCAGCATCCACGGCGCCCGCTGCAGGCGGGCGAATATTTCTTCGACCATCCGCAGACTCCGGGTGAAGTGTTCGAAGGGATTGCCAGCGGCAGGATTTTCGAGAAAATCGTCACCGTGCCCGAGGGCTACACGATGTTCGACATCGCGCAGCTTTTCGAGCAGCAAGGCTTCATGAAGCGCGAGGAGTTTCTCGCTGCCGCAGGTGATCCCTCGATGATCCGCGATCTTGCGCCCGACGCGCGGAACCTGGAGGGATTTCTCTTTCCCGCGACCTATCACTTCCCAAGACACCCTACGCCGCAGGACGCCGTCTCCGCCATGGTGCATCATTTCCGCGAGGTGTGGCAGCGGCTCGACCCCGGCGTTCCCTCCGGGGATCACACCGTCGAGCAGATCGTAACCCTGGCATCGTTGGTGGAACGAGAAACGCCCTTGCCCGCCGAGCGGCCCATGGTCGCCGCAGTCTTCTCCAACCGCTTGCGCACCCGGCACAGTCTGCAATGCGACCCCACGGTGGTGTACGCCCTCTCGCTGGCAGGGAAATACCGCGGCTCGCTGACACGCGCAGACCTGCGCTTTGATTCGCCGTACAATACCTACCGCTACCGCGGGCTGCCACCGGGACCGATTGCCAATCCCGGAGAGGAATCTCTCCGCGCAGCGCTGGAGCCCGCGCCGGTGAACTATTTTTATTTTGTAGCCAACACCAAGGGCGGCCACTTTTTCAGCCAGACGCTGGCCGAGCACAACCGCAATGTCGCGCGGTATCACCGGATGCTGGCGCAGGCGGCACAGGGACAAGGCTCCGGCAATACCGCACGCGAAGAGGGCGAAGAGCCGCCCAAAAAGCGGACGCACCGGAAGCACAGTTCATGAGCAAAGAGAACCATCTCAGCAAGAAGCAGATGATCCTGGAACTTGCGCGGGGGATGCGCGTGCCGAAGTTCACTCCGGCGGAGGTGGAGCAGATCCGCCGGCAATTGATTACGCATCTCGGCGCGGCGGGAAAGACCTCGCTGGACTACATCGCCGGGGTGCTGGAAACCGCCGGACTGCGGGTGGTGTGGTCCACGCAGGCCGACACCGAGGGACATTACGAGGAAGAGTTCCACGACCTGCTGCACTT
The DNA here is from genome assembly GCA_035631855.1 of Candidatus Acidiferrales bacterium. Lineage (GTDB taxonomy): Bacteria > Acidobacteriota > Terriglobia > Acidiferrales > UBA7541 > DASQHY01. The sequence goes on along the minus strand of DASQHY010000098.1, from coordinate 17,759 downwards.
CGGCACTTTGGAGGAGGCGGAGATGTGCCTGATCCGCCTGGATGAGTTGCTTCACCGGTTTCGCACGGAGCATGAGAAAGCAGCGGCCGAACGTGTGCTGGAAGTAGCGAGGCTGGGCCGCCGCCGCGCCGAAATGATTGCGCGCAATCCGAAAGTAGATGCGCAGAAGCGCGCCGAAAAAGAAGAAATCATGGGCTGGTTCCAGATTTGGCTGGAAACTCCGGACGCATTTTTCGATTGGCTGGATCTCCGCAAGCAGTCTTCCGAATATCAAGAGCGCTTTCCTCCCGCCGCCGAAGACTAAAGCACATGGAATTGCCTCGCCATTCCCTGGAGATCGAGGCGCTCGATCTCGGCACAGACGTCAAAGCGGTCGGGCTGGAACTGATCGAGACGATGAGCCGCGAGCCGCTGCGCGGCACCGAAGCCGCAAAGATTTGGAGCACAGCGCTTCCAGCCATTGCCGGCAGAGAACCTTGGGCCCTCGATTTCTTCAGCCACGTGGACCGCGTGCACGAATTCTGCCGCCTGCACGCCATCGCGTTCCGTGACGCCGCGGAGCGCTGTTGCGTCGTGACGCAGCCCGAACCCGAGCGATTGGCGGAACTGTTCGAACGGTTCGAAGGAGAAACCTTCGGGATCCGCGCGGGCGACCCGCTATTCGCAGGGGATACTGCACTGGAAGCCGATTTGGCGCGCCGTGGCGTGGACGCCTATCATCCGGCCTTCCCCCGGTATTATTTCTGCGCCGTTTGCGATTTCGAAAACGGTTTCCTGACGCTGCTAAGCAACCGCTTGTGGGCCAGCGAAATCATCCGCCGTGTTCGGCCGGTGATGGAGGGTCTCCAGGTATCCGTGGCCAGGCCGCAGTGAATGGCTCTAAGCCGCAGCGGGGCTTTTCGGAAGGTGTGCCGCACTCTTGAGCGTCGCGTTGACGCACCTGAGTGTGGCTGTTAGATTGCCTAATAGAGTGTTCAGGAGCGCAAAACACTGAGCGTGCACGCACGATTCTGGATGGTTTGGCTGACGCTGGCGGTCCTATCCGACGGCGGGTGCGAAGCTGTAAAACATACGACTGTTGTCAAGAAAACGGAGATTCCCGTCGCCCTGGAAGCCAGCGCGCCGCAGCTCGTGGAGCGCTATAACCAAGTTGCGCGAAGCGTGCACAGTGTCAATGCCACCATCGAGCTGAAGCCCACGGCCGGATCGTCTTATAGCGGCGTGATCGAGGAGTACCACGACGTGAAGGGATTCCTTTTGGCCGAGCGGCCCGCGCGCGTGCGCATGATCGGCCAGGCCCCGGTGGTGGCGAAAAACGTCTTCGACATGGTGAGCGACGGCGAAACCTTTCGTATTTTCATTCCTTCGAAACACAAATTCATCGTGGGGCCTGCCAATCTCGAGCGCACCGCCAAAAAGCCGATCGAGAACCTCCGCCCGCAGCACCTGGTGGACGCCATCTTCTGGCCGGAAATCGCCCCGAACCAGGCTACGCTCTTCGAAGAGTTCGATACGGAGACCGGCCGCTACTACATCTTGACTCTTCTGCGCGGCAGAGCCAATACAGAAATCGCCCGGAATATCTGGTTCGATCGCACTGACCTGCAGGTTGCCCGCCTGCAAACTTTCGGGGCGGGCGGCAAGCTGGTTTCGGACGTGCGTTACGGACAATGGCAAGCGACTGCCGTCGGCCCGGGACTTGGGGCACAGTTGGGGCAACCGGGGCCGCTGCAATTTCCGAGGCAGATCACGCTCACGCGGCCGCATGACGACTACAAGCTCGAAATTCAAATCACGAAGCTCGCGCTGAACGGAGCATTGAAGGCCGAGCAGTTCCATCTCGAGCAACCCGAGGGCACCGAATTGGTGCAGCTCGGCGGGAGCGAGCCGGAGGCCCAGCGATGATGGGCCACCTGGTGGTCAAGAACGTCATGCACCGGCCGTTGCGCACGCTCATCAGCGTCGTTGCGGTGGCCGTCGAAGTGACCCTGGTGATGATCATCGTTGGGCTGACCACGGGCTTGCTCCGGGAAACCGGCAAGCGCATCGAAGGCATCGGCGCCGATATCATGCTGCAGCCACCTTCGGCTTCAGTGTTTCTCGCCTTTAGCGGCGCGCCCATGCCCATCAAGATTGCCGACAAACTCAGGGAGATGAAATATGTTCAATCGGTGGCGCCGGTGCTTCTCCAATTCAGCGCCTCGGGCGGCGTGGACCTGATTTACGGAATTGACCCCCAGAGCTTTCGCGAGGTTTCCAGCGGGTTCGTGTTTCTGCAAGGCCACGACATGCAAGGCCCGGACGACCTGCTCGTGGACGACTGGGCCGCCAAAGCCAAGCACATTTCCGTCGGGGGAACCTTCCGCGTGCTGGAGCACGATTGGCATGTCGTGGGCTTGGTGGAACACGGCAAGGGCGCGCGGCTTTTCGTGCCCTTATCCACGCTCCAGGACCTTTCCGGCGCTCACGACAAGGCATCGGTATTTTTTGTGAAGTGTACCCGGCCGGAACACACCCCGGACGTCATGGAGCGGATACGCCAGGATTTTCCGCGCTACGAAATCCGTCCGCTGAAGGATTTTCTCTCGCTGATGACTTCCTCCAGCGTCCCGGGAATAGACGCGTTCGTGGATTCCATGATTGCCCTGGCTGTGGCCATCGGCTTCCTGGTGATTTTTCTTTCCATGTACACCACGGTGCTCGAGCGCACCAAGGAGATTGGTGTCCTGAAATCGCTCGGCGCGGGAAAGGAATACATCGTCCGGGCGTTGCTGATGGAAACTTCGATGATCTGCGGCTCAGGGATCGTCGCCGGAATCGGGTTGAGTTACGCGGTCCGCGCGGTACTGTATGCAAAATTTCCCACCCTCTCCATCCTGATTACAGCGGAATGGTTCTTCAAGGCCGGGCTCATTGCTTTAGTCGGCGGCCTGTTAGGGGCGTCGTATCCGGCTTGGATGGCCAGCCGCAAAGATGCCATCGAAGCTTTGGCCTACGAATAGAGGCGCAAACCGGCGGCCCCGGCGGACACTGTCATTATTCTCTGGCGCATGACAAACCCATTGGTCTGCGGCTTCCTTTTCGTTTCTGTATCTGCTTGTCAAAATTGAACTTGCCGGGAGCGCCTCTTTCGCAGGAGGCCATCCTCTTGCAAAGACTTCTCTACCGGCACGGCGAACAGTTTCTACGCGGCGACTGGACTAGGCAGAAATGGGAATCGCGGCTACAATTACACTCCGCTCAGAGGGAGCCTTCCGAGCAGAGGAATCAGGTTTGGAGCCGATTCTAAAGACCGAGAATCTCTGGAAAATGTACCGCGCCGGCAGAGTGGAAGTTCCGGCGTTGCGCGGGGTGAATTTTGAAGTCCTGCCTGGGGAGTCGGTTGCGGTGATGGGCCCGTCCGGATGCGGAAAATCCACGCTGCTATACGTCATTGGTGGTCTGGCGAAGGCCTCGCGCGGCCATGTGTTCGTGGACGGGAACGATTTGGCCGAGATGGACGATGCCGGCCGCACCAAGCTCCGCCGGCACAAAATCGGATTTGTCTTCCAGCGTTTCAATCTGTTGCCGACGCTCACAGCGAAGGGCAATATTGCGATCGCCCAGCACATTCACGGCGACGGCTTCGACCCGCATCGCTTCGATGTCGTCACGAAGATGCTCGGCCTGAACGACCGGCTGAACCACCGGCCGGCGGAACTCTCCGGCGGGGAGCAGCAGCGCGTGGCCATTGCTCGAGCCATCATCAACGAGCCAAAAATCCTGCTGGCCGACGAGCCTACGGGCAATCTGGATACGAAGAATTCGGAGATCGTGCTGGGAATGCTGCGCCAGTTGAACCATGACATGGGGCAGACCATCGTGATGATCACGCATAACCCCGAGGCTGCCGGATACTTCGATCGCGTGGTGCACATGCGCGACGGCGTCATCGTGGACGGTGTGCCGGCGGACTGAGATGCGCACCCTCGGTCACATTCTCTACCGAACGATTTTCTGGTCCTACGAGCGCGGCACCTGGCCCTACGACGTGGCCGTCGCGGCGATCGTCGTCTTTGTGCTGCTGACCCCGCGGAGTTGGTTTCACGACGGGCCTCAGGTTGGGCCGCCGCCTTCGGTGCAGGGCGTGGTATTGCTGGCCGAAGATCCGGCTACTTCTGCAAAAACCTATCGCGTGGACGCGCGGCTGCTCGCTTCGCCGGTGCGCACCCCGGAACTGGAACACGACTTGCACGACGCCGTGCGCAAGAATGTCCGTGAATTCCAGGGGCGCACGTTTCAAATCCTGCGCATTGAACCCGTTCGCGGCGAAAACGGCACGGTGGTTTCCTACGACATCTTGGTAAAACCTTGACGAAGCCCTGCCCGCCTCGTTAGCCATTGGCCAAGCGTAACGGGTCCCGCCCGCGTGGCATCAGACTCAGTGTGTTAGGATTCATGGCACGTTGGCCATATCCTGGGACAAGCGGAAGAGAGTTCAGGGGCAACCTTGCAAACGGTGAGCTCAATCGGGCGATGGGTCGTGACAGCGGCGATGCTGCTGGCGTGCTTCCATGCGGCGGCGGAACGGCGCGCGCAAGGTGCTTCCCGGTGGACCACTGAGTCCGTTTTGAAGCAGCTCGATAGTTCGGCAGGCAGCTTCCACAGCCTGACGGCGGACCTGGAACGCACGAAAGTCACCGTGGTGGTGGACGACAAATCCGTCGAATCCGGACAGATTCTCGTCCGCCGCGACGAAAAAATGCGCATCGAAATGGCCAAGCCGGACCCCAAGACCATCCTTCGCACCGGAAATGAGTTTTACATTTTCAACCCCAAGATCAACCGCGTGGAAGAATACGACCTGGGCAAGAAACAGTCTCTGGTGGACCAGTATCTCTTGCTGGGGTTCGGCACCTCGGGCTCCAGCTTGAAAAAGAGCTACCTGGTGACCCTTCTGGGCGAGGAGAGCCTGGACAACCGGAAAGTTCTCTTGCTCGAGTTGACGCCCAGATCCGAAGAGGTGCGCAACCAGATCTCCAAGATTCACATGTGGATTGATGAATCCAACTGGCTGGCCGTGCAGCAGAAATTCTTCGAGACCGGCTCAGGCGATTACTTCGTAATCCATTACACCAACATGGTCCGCAACGCCAAGCTCTCCGACACGCAATTCAAACCTCGCTGGCCGAAGGGTGTCACGAAAATCAAGCCCCGCGGATAGGCTTTCCGGGCAGCAGAACAGTTGTCGTTAGCGATTCTCTCGCGCAGCAGCACGCTCGTTCTCCAGCAAGGCGCGTTTGCGTTCGACCCCCCAGCGGTATCCCGCCAGGTCGCCGTCTTCCCGAACTACGCGGTGACAGGGAACCACGATGGAAACAGGATTGCTGGCGCAAGCGCGGGCCACAGCGCGCGTAGCTTTCGGTTTGCCCAGCGCCCTGGCAATCTGGCCATAAGTGCGCGTGGTCCCATAGGGAATGCGGCGCAGCGCTTGCCATACGCGCTGTTGGAACGCCGTAGCTTGAACGTCGAGAGGCAAATCCACGGTGTGCGATTCGCTCCGCAATTGGCGAAGAATGGCGCTCACCCAGCGGTTCAAGCCGTTTGCGTCCCGGTGAATTTCGGCGTGAGGATACTCGGCACGAAGCGCGGCTTCCAGCTTCTCGCGCGAGTCGCCCAGATACACGGCTGAAATTCCGCGCTCCGTGGCGCCGACGAGCAAGCGGCCGAGCGGACAAGGCACAACGGTATACCTGATGAGCATGCCCCGGCCGCCACGGCGATAGGTTGCGGGGGTCATTCCGAGTTGCGCGTCGGAGCGCTCGTACAACCGGCTGGATGAGCCGTAGCCGGCTTCATACAGGGATGTGGTCACGTTGTCTCCTTTACGAAGCTGCGATTTCAGGCGATGGATGCGGACGGCATCGGCGAACTGTCGCGGCGTGACGCCGAGGACACGGCGAAAGACGCGCTGCGCATGATGCGGGCTGAGCCCCATCAACTTCGCCAGCATAGACAGCCGCAATGGCTCGTCCGCGTGGTCCTGGATGTGCCGCGTGACGCGCTCGACCAGGGCGGCGCGATTTTGACGAACGGTCTCGCGCGGACGACACCGCCGGCACGGCCGAAACCCGCTCTGTTCGGCGGCTTCCGGCTGCGTGAAAAAGAGCACGTGTTTGCGCAGCGGCCGGCGCGACGGACAGGAAGGGCGGCAGTAAATTCCCGTCGAGCGGACGGCGAAAACAAATTCGGCGTCCCTTCGAGGGTCCCGCGCGAGTACTGCCCGCCAGCAGGATTCTGCGGGGAGGCCGGCGTGTCGAATTGTCTTGCGGCGTTCCATGCCTAATCTGCTTCTATCAGACGTGCCTAGAGTAAACCAATGCGATTCCCAAAACTATCCGGTTTCAGCTTTCAAATTCACACGGGAAATCGCGCATACTTCCGCGCGCCTAGGCTTCGCCCGGTGCAGGAATTGCGTCCGGTTCGTTGGGTGCATGGTGTGGGGCTGAGACGACCAGCACAACCGCCGTGAGAATCACAGCCGCGGCGGAGAGCGTCCGCAGCGTCACCGGTTCTCCCGCAAACGCCCAGCCCAAAAACATCGCTACAACGGGGTTCACGTAGGCGTAGGTCCCGACGCGCGCCGGGGGAGCTACTTTGAGAAGATATGTATATGCCGTGAAGCCAATCCACGAGCCGAAGACAATGAGGTAAAGCAACGCGAGCGCCGAGCGCAGCGACACTTTGTGTACATCGAATGCCGCCATTTCTCCGGAAAGAACTCCCGCAATGACCAGGGCTGCGCCACCGACCAGGCTCTGCATCGCCGTGCCCAGGAGGGGAGATCGAGGAAGTTCGATGTGCTTCGAAAAAATCGAACCCGTGGCCCAAGACAACGCGCCCAGCGCGAGCACCGTGGCGCCGATGGGGTTGACGCGCCCGCCTCCTCCAAAATGGGAGGGCCCGACCAGAAGAACAAGCCCGGAAAAACCCAGGACTAGACCAACGAACACCCGGCCGGCCGGCCGCGCTCCTCCGGGGCGCAGCCATTCGACAATCACCATCCACAGCGAGACCGTCGCCACCAGAATCGCCGCGACGCCCGATGGCACAATCTGCTCGGACCAGCAAACCGCCCCGTTGCCCAGCAGCAACAAAAGGACTCCCACGAGCGCTGCGGCGCGCCAGTTTCCGGCGGTGGGCTGTTCCCCGGAGCGGTAAAGAGCCATGGGAAACAGAATAATCCCGGCAATGACATGACGTGTGGCCGCCAACACCAGTGGCGGAAAACTCTCGATTCCGATGCGAATCGCAAGATATGTCGAACCCCATATTACATAGATCGCGGCAAACGCCGCCATCAGACGGAAGGGCGTAACGGAAGGCCTGCCGTGAAACCGCACTTCCGCTGCGGCCCCGATCTTCTTATCCGGTGCGGCCTCCTCGACTTCTGCCAGGCGACGGTTCATCTACTCAGGTTAGGCCCGCGAGAAAAAGAAGTCGAGGGCCATAATGGACTCGCGGCATGCCGCCCGGCGCTGTTTCGTAAAAGGACACGCGGCCCGCTTCTTGTAGTTGACCTGTACCAAAGGACAGGGCAACTTATTCGGCGCGGCGCCAAGAAGCGTTTTGAGGCAGGGGGGGATTATGCGCGCTGCGCGCAAACCACACGATCATTCGCCGGAATCTGAGCGGAACGAGACTTCCGCGCAACCCAGAACGGAAGCAGCGGCCGGGCCCGTGCCGGAGACGCGTTCCCCGTTCCTGCGCATTCGTCCGTTCCTTGTCGGGCCGCAACCTCGCCGGTTTCAACGCGTGCCGACTCACGTCGTGGGCGTGCATCCGGAGCAGCGCCGCCATCCACGGGCGAAGCTGGCCTTGCCGCTTCGACTGCGCCGCGTGTCCGGCGAACTGGAGCCGTTCCCGGTCACGCTGGTGACGCGAAACATCAGTTCAACCGGCGTGTATTTTCTCTGCCCTCGCGCAATGGACCCGGGTACAGCAATTGAACTCGAAGTGGCGCTCGTCCATCGCCCCTTGGGCCGCGGCAGCGTACACATGACAACTCTAGCGCACGTCGTGCGCGCGGAGCCCGCAGCTACACCCGGCTGGCACGGCATTGCCGCCACGTTCGACGACGTCGAATTCGAGCGCGACGAAGTTTTACCCCCTCGCTTTTACTAAACCGGAAACGTTCCGCCCCTCGCCAGTTGTATTTCCGGGCGGTCCCGGATTCGGGGCCTCCTGGGCCTCAAGAAATCCACAAGTGCAATTCTTGCGCGGTCCTTCCGACAGCGTTAGACTTCGCCTGCTTTCTTTTATTGCACCACCTGCGTGGGGTACATCCGGCTTTCTAAGGGTTGGGCTATTCCGTTCGACAGGGGGATGCGATGAGAAAGTGGTTCTGTGGCATCTGTGGGTTGTTGCTTTGTCTGGCTCTGACCTCAAACGTTTGGGGACAGGCGCAGATTACCACCGGCACCGTGGAAGGCGATGTATTGGACGAAAAGGGCGGCACCGTCCCGGGCGCCACCGTCGAAATCAAGAACATCGATACAAACTTTTCCCGCACCCAGACAACCGGGGGTGATGGACACTTTGCGTTTTTGCTCTTGCCGCCCGGACGTTACACGCTGACAATTTCGAAGCCAGGCTTCGCAACGACGGTGCAGGAAAACGTGAGCCTCACCGTCGGGCAAGCCGTTTCTCTTTCTGTGAGGATGAAAGTTTCTGCAGTGGCCGAACGTATCGTGGTTACGGCTACCCCCACCGTGGAGGTCACCAAGACGGAATCGAGCAGCACTCTGAACCAGATCACAGTGAGTGAGACTCCCATTCTGGGGAGAAAGTTTGAGGATCTGCTCACGCTCACTCCAGGCGTGAGCATCGTCCAGGGCCCGGACGGCGACGAAGTGAACTTCAACGGGCAGCGCGGCGTCTACAACAACGTCAGCCTGGACGGGGGCGACTACAACAACAGATTCTTCGGTGAGCAACTCGGCGGGCAGCGCGCCGCCATTGACATCACGCTCGAAGCGGTCAAAGAGTTTCAGGTGGTGGCCAGCGGCGCCTCGGCTGAGTTCGGCCGGACGGCGGGCGGAGTAATCAACGTGATCACGAAGTCGGGCACCAACCAGGTGCACGGCAGCGCGTTTCACTTTCAGCGACTGGAGGCCCTGAGTTCGGCTACCTCCGACGGCAAGCCGCTCCAGGACTTTCGCCGCGAGCAATTCGGCGGCTCGCTCGGTGGCCCCCTCGTGAAGGACAAGATGTTCTTCTTCGGGGCGGGGGAGGGAATCGTCGAGAATCTGACCCGGCCGAATTTAAGCGCGCCTCTCGGCCCGGCGTGTTCCGTGGCAACTCCCGTCGTGGGGGTCAACGATGGGGTGATTGCCACCAGCACAGAATGTCAGCGCGTGGCGCTGCTCAATTTTTTCAGGACGAGGTTCAATCAGGACGAGGGCCAGCCGGTCAAGCGTCCCGTGCGCAATGCGGCATTCATGGGCAAGTATGACTGGAACGTCAAGCCGGAGCACGCGCTGGCCGTTTCCTACAGTTTCGACTACTCTAAGAACACGAACCAGACCTTTGATGTGCCTACCTACGGCAACTCGGCCAATGGCATCGAGGGCCCGTCGAAGATCCAAGTGGTCAACGCCAATTTCAACAGCATCCTATCGGCGACCAAATTGAATGAGGCCCACTTTACTTATGCGCGAGAGAGCCGCCCGCGCGATGCGGCGCCGGGGACTGTGCCCGATACGGACATGGGCTTCGGCACAACCTTCCGGTTTGGCATGCCCTTCTTCCTGCAGCCCAATGTCAATGAGCTCCTCTACCACACCGAGATTCGGGACAACTTCTCCATCATCTCCGGGAAGCATACCATCAAATTCGGCGGCGAGTGGTTGCACACCCGCAATACCCAGATCTTCCGCGGGTTCTTCAAGGGCCGCTACATCTTTAGCGACGTGACAGGTTTCCTGCACTACGCCTCCCCGCAGACTCCCTTTGTTGCGGGTTTTGGGCCCACGGCGGCAGAGTGTCCGGGCAACGTCTTTGTGGACCGTGCGCAAACCTGCCCGGGCGGCGGAGCGCCTGCTGGCATTCTTCTTTTGTACCTCCAACAGGGCGCTACCAGCGGACCGACCACCGACGCCACCGGCGCCTCGTCCATCAAGAACGAAGACTCTGCTTTGTTCATCCAGGACAAGTGGCAAATCTGGCCAGGGTTTACCTTCAACTACGGCCTGCGGTGGGAGGCAGTAATCTTCCCGGATCCGGTGACTCCTCCGTCGAAGACAGCCTACGGGATCAACCTTAGCAACCCGGCGTTTGATTCGGACGGCACGATCCACAACCAGAAGAAGCAGTTTCAGCCGCGCGTGGGCTTTGCCTGGGATATCGCCAACAACCACAAGTCGGCGTTGCGGGCGAGCTGGGGAATCTACAATGCCTCGCAAAATATGTTGGCACAGGTCGGTGCCATCACCACCAATGGCGTTCAGCAGCAGGCGATTGCCGCGGGCACGTTTTTCAATTCGGCGGGTGGACCTCCACCAACCTATCCTGGAGTGGTGGTCGCGCCGATGATTCCTCCGGGAACGTTTCCGCCTGGCTCGGGCGTTACGGTTTTTAGCAAGAGCTATGCCAACCCACGCATCTACACCACCAACGTGGCTTTCGAGCAGGAGATCTATCCCAACTTGGCCGCGTACGCGGATTTCACCTGGGGTAAGGGTGTCCACCTCACTCGTCAGGTCAACCCCAATGTCTCGCCGAATCCTGCCGCCAACTGCGGGGCAAGCGCTACCCTGGTTCCTCCCGGCGTGTGTATTCCTTTGAATGGTGATAGCGCCACGTACCCTGGCCCGGCTCCTTTCCCGAATCTGGGCGCCATAGACGATACGGCTAGTTCGGCCAAGTCTCTCTATCGGGGTTTAACCATTGGGGCGCGCAAGCGCTTCAGCCAGCGCTTCCAGATGGAGGCGAACTACACCTATTCGAAGGATTTGGACGACGATTCGAGCGAGCGCGACCCCTTTACCTTCCGCTATGCCAATCTGTTCAATCTGGCGGCGGAGTATGCCAATTCTGACCGCGATGAGCGCCACAAGTTCAACTTCTTCACCTACGCGGAGCTACCCTGGGGCTTCCAAGCCGACGTGCGGACGCAGGCCCACTCGGCGCAACCCATCACCGACAATTTCACTCTCGTTCCGACCGGCCCGGCATGCAGCCCCACCAATTCCAACACTCGATTTGTGAATGGAATCGACTGCGGCCGCAACCACTTGCGTAAGGACAACCAGTTTTTCTCCTTCGACTGGCGCCTAATGCGTCCCTTCAAGTTCGGCGAACGGTTTGCGCTGATCCCCCTGATCGAGATGTTCAACACCTTTAACAACAAGAACAACGTGAACCCGCTGATTTCGCCCGGCCCGTTCAACTTCGACGGCTTCCTGCGCCAGGGCGTGGGCGACCCGCGGCAGGCTCAATTCGCTGTCCGGTTTACGTTCTAAAGGTCCACCAGGATTCGTTCGGCAAAAGAGGGGCGCTTCGGCGCCCCTCTTTGTGTTTCGCGTGGCAGCAACGTTGGCTTGGGGCAGGGTCCGCAATAAACGCGGGGAAATGTTTGCTACTCTTCTTCCACCATGACGCGCAGAGGAATTCCGAACGGGTTGCGCGGCATCCTGTTCGATTGGGACGGAACGCTGCTCGATTCATTTCACGCCGATTCGCAGGCCTTTCTTGCGATGTTCCGCGAGATGGGAATCGATTGGGGAATGGAAGAATTGGAGCGGCATTATTCACCGGATTGGTATCGCATCTATCGCGTCGCGAAGTTGCCCCGCGCGGAGTGGGAACAAGCAGACCGCATCTGGGGAAAACACTACCGCAAGTCGAAGCCGCAGCTCCTGCCCGGAGCGCGGCGCGTGCTGCGCGCGCTCGGGCAGCGGTATGAACTTGGCTTGGTCACGACCGGAGATCGTTTGCGGGTCAGCAGACAACTGAAACAGTTCCGGCTGACGGAAACGTTTGCCGTGCGCATTTGCGGCGGCGATACGCGGCGTCGCAAGCCCCATCCCGAGCCGTTGCTGGCGGCGCTTCGCCACATGCGCATCGAGCCCGCGGCGAGCGTGTATGTCGGCGACGCGCCGGAAGATATAGAGATGGCGCGGCGCGCGGGGGTCACGGCAATCGCAGTGCTCGGGCCGTTTCCGGTCGCGGCGCGATTGCGTGCGGCCAACCCGGAGTTTTTTTTGTCTTCGATCGAACACCTTCCAGGACTATTGCAATCCTTGTAAGGGGAGGCGCAATCAAAGGGATGGTTTCGGGGCAGGGCTCGCCGCGGGCGTTTGGATTTTTGGCCCGCCGACGGCAGGTTTGTAATCAGTCCAGCGCACCGTCAAACGGAGGCGCACTTCGCCATTCTTGAGGCGAAGGCTGTCGTCGGAGCGCGCGTAATTGGGGAACCAGAATTTTCCGTCCACATTTTCGCGATAGGTATCGAACATGGTGAAGGGCAATACGGGGGAATGAACGTCTCCGAGCTCCGTGACCCACTTTCCGTACGTCTTCACCACGGCCAGGTCGTGATCGTCAATCCAAACCACACCATCAAAATACGCGCGCGTCCGCTCGACGCGCTTGGGCTTGACCTGAAACATATAGCAATTGACTTCGTCCACCTGCTCCTTGCCCAGGTATTGCAGGTCGTACTTGTCCAGTTGACTGGGCGTTAGGACGAACGGCGGAAGCGCGAGGAGCGCCTCGAGGTCTTCCGGCTCGAAGTTCAGATAGCGAAGCGTGGAGTGAGACTGGTCCACAATTTTTTCGTAGGCCTTGCCGTCGGAGCCGACCGCCGGTTCGATGGTGATCTGATAATCGGCGGACGGCTTGCCATCGTCTCCGAACTCCTGGACCCGAATGGTTTTGCGAAAGGTGAATCCCATCCGCGCGATCCGATACTCTTCTTCCTTTTGCGAAAATCTCTTGATGATGTCCTCGGCGGGGATGGGCGGCGGAGCCTCCGTGGGACGCGCGCCGATGCGTCTCACGGTATGGTCGGGAGGCGGGGCCAGTGGCCCGGCGCGCTCGTCTTGCGCACAAAGCGGTCCGGCAAGGACCAGCGCTGCCGTGAGAAGCCCGGCGGTGGCTGCGAATTGACGAAGTGCGCTGATCATGAGTGAAGGGCCCAAGAAAATCCTGCTTCCCTTTGGTTGGATGCCTTGTCCGGCAGAGAAGTCAACCTGCCCGGCATGTTCCATAGGGGAATGCGCAGCAATGGTGCCACTCAACAGTTTACCGCAAGTGGGCCGAACAGAGAGCGCCAGGCGAAAGGGAACGGGCCTGTCATCGTGGTGCGTCTCCAGCACGACCTTTGATACAATTCCGGCCCGGCTGTGGCCGAGACGCGCAACGCGAAGCGGTTTTTTGTTTCCGGGAGGGTGCAAGGCGTCGGGTTCCGTTTTTTCGCAGAACGCGTGGCGGAGAAGCTTGCACTCGCGGGCTATGTCCGCAACCTGCGCGATGGGCGCGTGGAAGTCTATGCCGTGGGCTCGGCTGAACAGATTGGCGCGCTGCGCGCGGAGCTGGAACGCGGGCCGCGCTTTGCCAGCGTAACCGGGGTGATCGAAGAACCGGCGGAAACAATGCCGGAATATTTGAGCGGGTTTACGGTCGAATACGACGCCTGAAAAGGGGAGCCGCAGGAATGAACGAACTGAAAAAACTGATTCGTGAAATCCCGGATTATCCGAAACCAGGGATTCTGTTCTACGACGTCACGACGCTGCTGAAAGACAAGCAGGGCTTTCACACACTGATTGACTCGCTCTGCAGTCATTATGCGGGAAAGCACCTCGATATCGTGGTAGGAATCGAGGCGCGCGGATTTATTTTTGCGCCGGCGCTGGCCTACCGGCTGGGCGCCGGCTTCGTCCCGGTGCGCAAGCCGAAGAAACTCCCAGCCAAGACGGCGAAGGTCTCCTACGAGCTCGAATATGGCACGGACACGCTGGAGATTCATGAAGATGCCGTCAAGTCCGGCCAGCGCGTGCTGGTGTGCGACGATTTGTTGGCCACGGGCGGAACAGCCTCGGCGACCGTGAAGCTGGTCCGGAAATTGGGAGGCGAGGTGACCGGGGCGGCGTTTGCGGTGGAACTGAATTTTCTAAACGGCCGCGCGAAGCTGCCGGGGCTCGACGTGTTTTCCTTGATTCAGTACGACAAATAAATGTCTATTTGCTGCTCACCGCACGTAATGCCCGTGATCGTTCATGGCTTTGAGGCCCTCCGCTGGCGGACAGCTTCGAAGAGGACAATGCCGGCGGCGACGGAAACGTTCAGCGAGCGCACTGGGCCAGTGGTGGGCAGAGAAACCAGAAAATCACAGCGCTTGCGGGTGAGTTCGTGCAAGCCTTTCCCCTCTCCGCCCATCACGATAGCGACGGGCAAGGTGAAATCCGCCTCGGTATAGTTCTTCTCCGCTCGCTCGTCGAGGCCCACAAGCCAAAAACCGGCTTCTTTCAATTCCTCCATCGCTCGGACGAGATTTGTGACCCGTGCCACAGGAAGATGCGCCAAGGCACCGGCCGAAGCGCGCGCGACGCTTTCCGTCAGCCCCGCGGCGCGGCGCTCGGGAATGACCACGCCGTGAGCGCCCGCGGCCAGCGCGGTGCGAACAATGGCGCCGAGGTTTTGCGGATCTTCGACCCCATCGAGAAGCACCAGGAGGCCGCGCTGCGCCGCATCACTCGAAATGGCGTGGAGAATGTCGTCGAGACCTGCCGCTTTTCGCGCGGCCTCGAGCGCGACAACACCCTGATGTTCGCGCGTGCCGGCAAGACGATCCACTTGCGCCCGGTCTTCAAAGCGCACGGGGACGCCGCGGCGGTGCGCAGCCTGCACCAGTTCTTCGATGCGTTCGCCGTGCCGCCCGCTGGCGATGACGATGCGGTCCAGCGCTCGGCCCGCTTCGAGGGCCTCGCGCACGGCATGGAAGCCGGTCAGCCTGCTCATTTCATTTAATCCAGGGCGGCGCAAAATTCGAGCATGCGCTGCCGCGTTCCTTTCACGGGAACAGCAAATCCTGCGCGGGCTGCCGAATCCAGAAGCAGTATCACGCGGTCGAGTTCTCCTTCGCCGGCGCGCCCGGCGAGCGCCAGACGAGTCGGATGAAACAATCCGCGCCCGCTGAACAACACGCGCTCCTTGAGCGCGGTGACGATTTCCTTGAAGCGTTCCGAATCCACTTCACCACCTTCCAGAACCAACAGCGCCAGATGGCGGATGACCAGGCGCGCGCCCTCGCGTGCAAGCACCAGGTGAGTTTCGGCGCGCTGCAAGAGCTCGCGTGCGTCGTAGTGAAAGACGAGACCCAGAAGTTCGGTCAATTCGTCACAGTTTGCCGCATGCGGACCGAGAAGCGAGGCGGCGCGCTCGCACCAGATCGTGGTCTCGGCCGAGTCGGCTGCGCCGAGCCAGCCGCGCTGCCGGAGAATTCGTGAAATGTCAGCTGCGGTGAACAGATTCACCGGCGCTGCTGCGGACGGAGAAGATGAATCCTCGGAGAGCATGGTTCGGGATTCTATCCCAGGCGACCGGGAACGGTCTCGGCATTAAGAGTCAAGCTGTGGATGGTCCAGGGAGCAGACGAGGGGCAAAGCGGCTGCCGAACCAGAGGATGGCCGCGGAGAGCACGATGGCGGCAACGGCCGAGCCGAAGGCAGCCTCGAGAGAGCTACGGTCGGAGATATAGCCCATCAGGGTGGGAGAAAAAGCGTCACCCAGGATGTGGACGACAATCAAGTTGAGGGAAACAGCGAAGGCGCGGATGTGCGCGCCGACGGAATTGAGAACGGCGGCGTTGAGCGGCGCCGTGTTCACGAGCAGGAGGAATTCGCCAACGAAGATTGCCGGGAACATGGTTCTTCCCGGAATGTAAATGGCCGCGGCCATCGCCGGAAGGGCCAAGGCCATCCCCGCTGCGGAAACCAAATAGTAGGCCGCAGGGGTACGCCGCAAGAGGCGGTCGCTGAGCCACCCGCCAAACAAAGTAGCGACAATGCCGTTGAACGCGGTGATGGCCCCAAAGAACAGATTCGCGCGCCCCAAAGCCACGCCCCGCGCGCGGGACAAAAAGGTGGGCATCCAGACCGCGAGGCCGCCGAGGGAAAACGTCATCATGGACATCCCGAAGGTGACGGTCCAAAAGGCGGGATTCCCAATCAGGCCGAGAAGGGTGCCGCGATCTGGCGTTTCCGGCAAAGAGTCTGTGCGCCCGCGTTCCGGCTCACGAATAAAAAACATCACAGCGAGCGCGAGGAGAAACCCGGGAATCGCCGCGATGTAAAAGGGGGTGCGCCAGCCGTAGTGTTGCCCAAGAAATCCTCCGAGGACGTAGCCCAACGCCGTGCCCGACGGATTGGCGAGAGCGAAAACGGCGAGGATGCGTCCGCGGCGGTTTTCCGGAAACAGGTCTGCCAGAAAGGGCGAGGCAATC
The DNA here is from genome assembly GCA_035631855.1 of Candidatus Acidiferrales bacterium. GTDB lineage: Bacteria > Acidobacteriota > Terriglobia > Acidiferrales > UBA7541 > DASQHY01. The sequence continues at coordinate 1,273 of DASQHY010000098.1, read as the reverse complement.
GTCGCGAAGCTCGCCTCGCCAATGGCCACAGCGGTATGACGGAATAATAGGCTCTGGTAGCTGTAGGTGATGGCGGTGAGCAACGTTGCGCCGCTCCACACGGCGGCGCCGAAAATAATGAGCGGCTTGCGCGGGAAGCGGTCGGCCAGATACCCGAAGATGGGGGCCGTCACCATGTAGCCGATGAAGAAAGCTGTCGTCAGGAAGCCAAGGCTGGCATTGGAAGAGTGGAATTCCTGTTTGATGAGCGGCTGAACAGCGAAGAGGACGGAGCGGTCGATGTAGTTGAAGAAGTTGAGCGCCGTCAAGAGGACGAGGGCGAAACGCGAGTGAAATTTGGGTGTCACGGCGAACGAGCGGATATTCTACGCGGCCGAACAGGCACGTGCCACCCTGCAACCCCGATGCAAAAGAGAGGCAACGCCGGGTTGGAGCCCGGCGTTGCGGAGTTCTTCGCGGATAGTAGGTGGATGCGCAGCCAAGAATAGCTGCGCCACCTGGTTATTCCGCAGGCTTTTGCATTTGCGCCTGGAGCGTGGCGGTGATGCGTGACTGCGTTTCTTCCAGATGTGCTTTGGTGGTTGCGTCAGTGACCTTGCCCGCTGCAAGCGCCTGCTTGATTCTTGCCTGGATGCTCAGCAGGCTCGCGCGAGCGAGCGTGGTGGCGTCTTCCGGTGGGCGGGGTGTGGGCGGAATGGGCAGAACGAACCCGACGGGTCCGGGGCCGGCCATGGGCGGCGCTGGACGAAGCACTAGGCGGATCAACTGCTTGAGATGCTCGCGCTGGAGGTTGCGGCGCAGGCTGCTGATTTTCCCCGGATTGGCGTCCAGCTCCGACCAAATGGCGGAGTCGAGGCCATGGAACAGGTCGGCCATCAAGAACGGCTTCTCGCCGGGGGCAAAGCGCAATTCATTGTCGAGAACGCGGTTGAGCAGGACGGGATGGAACAGGCGGTTCAAGACATTGCGCTGCAGGGCGAGCACGAGGTCGTGCCAGGGATAGTCAATGCGCTGCGTTCCGAAGAAGGAAGAGAAGAAATCAAGCCCTTGGAGCCTTTCGATGGCCAATTTGTTGACCAAGCCGGGAGGCAACTGGAAGGACTTTTCGCTGAAGGCGTAAGTGCGAAGAAACTCGAGGGCCTCGTGCTGTTTGGCCGCGGGCACCACCGTGTAGGGCGGGCGGCCATGGGGATCTCCGACGTGGTCGCGGACGTGGTAGATCCCGCCGATGTACTTCGACGAGGTGAGCAGGGCGCGGTTGTACTCGCCGATG
>DASQHY010000097.1:0-10682 GCA_035631855.1 Candidatus Acidiferrales bacterium | reverse complement strand
GCGCCCTTCTCGCGCGTGGCCGGCTCCATCACCGCGTAGTCAATCGAGATGCTCTTGAGCTTGCGATATTCGCGGGCCAGCACGGCATCGTAGCGCGGCGTTCCAATGTAGTCGCCCACGCGGCGGAGGCTCCAGTAAGTGTCCGGCAGGTAGCGCTTCAGATTCTCGAGAAACGTTCCCACGCGAAAGAAAAACATTCCCGCGTTCCACTGGAACTTTCCCGATCTCACATACCGCTTGGCCACGGCCGGTTTGGGTTTTTCTGCGAACCGGCGCACCGCGTACACGGGGAATCCCCGTGTCTTCTTCGGGGCGCCCTTTTTCTCGATATAGCCAAAACCAGTGTCCGGCCGCGTCGGCGGAATCCCCAACACGACCAAGCGGCCCGGCGCGCGCGCGACTTCCAGCGCGGCGCGCACCATCTGCCGAAATTTCTTTTCTTCCGCGATGAATTGGTCCGCGGGGAGCACCGCCATCAGCGCGTCTTCCCCCGCCTTCGCGCGCTTCAGAATATGGACTGCCGCCAATCCGATGGCGGCTGCGGTGTTGCGTCCCACCGGCTCGATCAGAACTCTCGCTCCCGCGGCGGGGGAGAGTTGCCGCTTCACAGGGAACGCCTGCTCCCGGTTGGTGACCGTCCAGATGCGCGGAGCCGCGAAGAGAGGCAGGATGCGAGCCACGGTTTGCTGGAGCATGGTGCGGTTGCCGGTGATGTTGAGCAGTTGCTTCGGCGTGCGGGTCCGGCTTCGCGGCCAGAACCGCGTTCCCCGCCCGCCGGCGAGGATCACGGCATGCGCTTCGAATGCTTGCTTGCTCATCGCTCTGGTTGCCTCAGGCAAACACAATCCGCGAGACCGCGGTGCCCGGCAGGCCGGCCCGCGCCAGCTTTTGCTCGAATTCCTTTAGCTCCGGGACGTAAGCCCGCAGCAGCGCAGTCCCGCTTGCCGAACGCGGCACTGATTGTGGCACAAGTCCGTATTTTCCCAGGCTCGCCGGAAGCAGCCACGCCTGGCCCGCCCGATATTCTTTTTCCGAATCGCCGCTGCGAATCCGCCCGCTCCCGGAAAGAAAAATCAGAACCTCGAATTGTCCTGCGCCGGTCGCTCCCCCTACCGCTTCTAGGAACTCCCACTTCTCCACGGCGAAGTAGGGACATGCCGCGCAGTACGTTTTCTTCAGCGCGCCGGCCTGTTGCTGGACGCTGGGAATCTTCCCGCCGCGACTCGCACCAAAGTTCATCACCGCCAGCGCCTTCCCGACGTGTAATTCCCTCGGCCTTCCACTCGAATCCCGGCGGTTGTAATCGTAAACGCGGTAGGTCAAGTCGGAATATTCCTGGATCTCGCACAGGACCATCCCCGGCCCAATCGTGTGCGGGGTCCCTGCGGGCACAAAAATTACGTCGCCCGCGGAAACGTTGACGCGCTCGAACATTTCTTCAAGGTCTCCGCTGGGCAGCGCTTGGCAGAGTTGTTCCGGCGTCACTCCTTTGCGAAACCCCAGCAATAGGGTCGCGCCGGGCCGTGCGGCGACGGCGTACCACACTTCCGTTTTGCCGCGGCCGCCGGCGGCGGCTTCATGCCGGCTCGCGTACGCGTCGTCGGGATGAACCTGGATGGAGAGTTTGTCTTCGGGGAAGATGAATTTTGCCAGGAGAGGAAACTCCGCCTCGCCGAGCAGCCGCGTCCCGCGCCACTCCGCGGGCATTTCCTTCCAGGCGGCGCCCAGGGTGCGTCCGGCATGAGGGCCGTTGACGATCCGGCACTCGCGGCCGGTCAGCCAGGCTTCGCCCAGGGGTTCCGAGAGGTTGGATTTTTCCGGAAAGAGGGGCGCCAGGGAGCGTGACCCCCAGATTCGCGGAGAGAAAATAGGTTCCAGGAGGGTTGGCTCCGGCTTCACGACGCCAATTCCGCCCGCTGTTCCCGGGCCTCACCGGCTCCACTGAAGAATCGCCCCAGGCGCCGCAGCCCTTCTTCGATGCGTTCCATGGAAGTGGCGTACGAGATTCGCAGGTAACCCGGCGCGCCGAAGGCTTCGCCGGGCACCACCGCAACATGCGCGCGTTCGAGCAATTGCTGCGAAAGTTCGGTGGTGCTTTTCGGCAGCCGGCTGCTGCTTGAGCCGTTGGCCAGGTGCCGCGCCACGTTCGGGAACGCGTAAAACGCGCCACCGGGTTCGGTGCAGGTGACCCCCGGAATGGCGCGCAACCCTTCCACGATGCGCGCGCGCCGGCGCGTGTATTCCGCCAGCATCGCCGGCACGGAATCCATGGGACCGCGCATGGCTTCGAGCGCCGCCTGCTGCGCCACCGAGTTGGGGTTCGACGTGGACTGGCTTTGCAGCTTGACCATCGCTTCAATCAGCGGCTGCGGCGCGAGCGCGTAGCCGATGCGCCAGCCGGTCATTGCAAACGTCTTGGACATCGAGCCCACGATGATGACATGAGGCTTCGAGCCGTTGAGGCTGGCGACGGAAAACGGTCTTCCCGGCGGATACACGAAATGCGAGTAGCACTCGTCGCCCATAAGCCACACGCCGCGTTGCCGGCACAATTCGTAGATTCGTGCGTACTCGTCTTCGGGTACGACGGCTCCGGTGGGATTGCACGGTGAGTCCATGATGAGGAGCTTCGTCCGCGGCGTCATCGCCGCTTCGATGGCTTGCGCGCTCACGCAGAAATTGTTGTCCGCGCGCGTTTCCACGTACACCGGAGTCCCCCCCGCAAACTTCACAATGTCCGGGTAGCTCACCCAGTACGGCGCGGGGATCAGCACCTCGTCTCCGGATTGCACCAGCGCGCAAATGGCGTTAAAGATGGCGTGCTTTCCGCCTACGCTGACGATGCACTCCTTCGGTTCGTAGCTCGAACCCAGTTCCCGCTTGTGCCACGCGCAAATGGCCTCGCGCAGCGCAAGAATCCCTCCCGTCGGCGTGTACTTGGTGAAGTTCTGCTCGATGGCGCGGATGGCTGCCTGCTTGATGTGCTCCGGTGTAGGGAAGTCCGGCTCGCCCGGACCGAAGTCCACCAGGTCCACGCCGCGCGCCTTGTATTTTTCCGCTTCCGCCACCACGGCCGAAGTCGGCGATACGGCAATGCGGTTGACTCGCTCTGTGAATTGCACGGGGTCCCTCGTCCTTTCGCAGCGGTCGTCCGCCGCGGGCGCTAGGTCACCTTGGATTTTAGCCTTTGTTCCACCACGGGAGGCACCAGACCTTCCAGCGCCCCTCCAAACTGCGCAATTTCCCGCACCAGCCGCGCGCTCAGATAGCTGTATTTCAGCGCGGGCATCATGAAAACGGTTTCGAGCTGCGGCTCGAGCTTCCGGTTCATCATGGCCATCTGCAATTCATATTCATAGTCGGAAACGGCGCGAATCCCGCGCAGGATGACGCCGGCGCCGCGGCGCCGCGCGTAGTCCACCAGCAAGCCGTCGAACACGTCCACCTCGACGTTGGGCCATTGCCGCGTGACCTCGCGGAGCATGTCCACGCGCTCGGGCACGGTGAATAGCGGAGCCTTGTCTGCGTTGCGCAGCACCGCCACGATCAAGCGCGCGAAAATCTTCGTGCCACGCTCGATCAGGTCCAGGTGCCCATTGGTCACGGGATCAAAAGACCCCGGGTAGATGGCCACAGTTGAATTCATGGGAGTGCCCGGCCATTTTAACTCAGCAGTGTCGCACTGCTCTCGGAAACTTTTTGGATTTCAACACGGCGAGACGGATTCTCATCTCAAGTCCGGGAACGCGCCGTCGAGGAGTCTGTTCTTGCCATTGGCTGAAGTCTAATAGACAAACCCAGACTATTCTGGTCGTATTGTAACTTATAGGCAGGGCAGGGGTTCTTGGCGCAAATGTACTTGACTTAGGACGGTAGCTCGTGTTAGTTTACATATGCGACTTATCCAGTCGTATATGCCATAGGCATCCGCCATGTTCAAGCTGTCCAAGAAATCCGATTACGGACTGATCGCCATCAAGCATTTGGCGACGCACGGCGCCGATGGTTCTTGCAGCGCCACGGAAATTGCCGAGCGGTATGACATCTCGACGCCGCTGATGGCCAAGGTGCTGCAGAAGCTGGCCCGGCAGGGCTTGGTCGCGGCGCGTCATGGCTCTTCCGGCGGCTATCAGTTGGCGCGCGACCCGGACCGCATTACCGCGCTGGACGTCATCAGCGCGATTGACGGGCCGCTGCTGATTACTTCGTGCGTGACGAGCCACGGGGAGTGCGGCCAGACCTCGCGCTGCACGATTCGCGAGCCGCTCCGGCGGGTCAACGAGAGCATTCTACAGGTGCTGGGCACGGTCACGATTTCGCAGATGAGCGAAGACCCGCAAGAGGGCGAGCTCGTCGCGCTACGGACTTGAGAGACTGAGGAGAACAGAATGGCCATCAAGCTTCCGATTTACATGGACAATCACGCGACCACTCCGGTGGACCCGCGCGTGCTCGAGGCGATGCTGCCCTATTTCGGCGAGAAGTTCGGCAACGCCGCCAGCCGCAACCATGCCTTCGGCTGGACCGCCGAGGAAGCCGTGGAAAACGCCCGCGGGCAGATTGCCGCGCTGATTGGGGCCACTCCCAAGGAGATTATTTTCACCAGCGGCGCCACCGAGTCCGACAACCTGGCCATCAAGGGCGTTGCCGAGATGTACCGTGAGAAGGGCAATCACATCATCACCCAAGTGATCGAACACAAGGCCGTGCTGGACACTTGTAAACGCCTCGAGAAATACGGCTACGAAGTGACCTACCTTCCGGTTGCAAAAGACGGCCGGGTCAGCCCCGAGGCGGTTCGCAAGGCCATCACCCCGAAAACGATTCTGATTTCCATCATGTACGCCAACAACGAAATCGGCGTCGTCAATCCCATCGCGGAAATCGGCAAGATTGCCAAGGAACACGGTGTGCTGTTCCACGTGGACGGCGTGCAGGCCGTCGGCAAGATTCCCGTGGACGTCCAGAAGGACAACATTGACCTGCTGGCCATCAGCGCGCACAAGATTTACGGCCCCAAGGGAGTCGGCGCGCTGTATGTCCGCCGCCGAAATCCCCGCGTGCAGCTTTCCGCCATCATTGACGGCGGCGGGCACGAGCGCGGCATGCGCTCCGGCACGCTCAACGTTCCCGGCATCGTGGGCCTGGGCAAAGCGTGTGAAATTGCGCAGAAGGAAATGCCCGAAGAGGCCGGGCGGATGCGCCGCCTGCGCGAGCGCCTGAAAAACGGCATCTTCGCCAAGCTGGACGAAGTTTTCATCAACGGTTCGATGGAGCATCGCCTGCCCAACAATTTGAATGTCAGTTTTGCGTATGTGGAAGGCGAATCGCTTTTGATGGGCATCAACGACGTGGCGGTTTCCAGCGGCTCGGCCTGCACTTCGGCTACGCTCGAACCCAGCTACGTCCTGAAGGCTCTGGGTGTCGGCGAAGACCTCGCCCACACCTCCATCCGCTTTGGCCTCGGCCGCTTCAACACCGAGGAGGAAGTGGACTACGTGGTGAACCGCATCGTGGAAGTTGTCAGCCGGCTCCGCGAGCTTTCGCCGTTGTACGAGATGGCCAAGGAGGGAGTGGACCTCAGCAAGATGAATTGGAAGGTCGCTTCCGACGTGGTATGAGCAAGGAATCCGGACGAGATTTGAATTCATCTGATGGAGAGAGGGGGAATTGAGATGGCGTATTCCGATAAAGTGATTGACCACTACAACCACCCGCGCAACGTCGGCAGTCTTCCCAAGGAAGACCCGGCGGTGGGCACCGGCCTCGTGGGCGCGCCGGAGTGCGGCGACGTCATGAAGCTGCAGATGAAGATCAACCCCGAGACACAGGTCATCGAGGAAGCGAAGTTCAAGACCTTTGGCTGCGGCTCGGCGATTGCCAGTTCGTCGCTCGCCACCGAATGGGTGAAGGGCAAGACCGTGGACCAGGCGCTCGCCATCAAGAACACGGATATCGTGCGCGAGTTGAGCCTTCCCCCGGTGAAGATTCACTGCTCCGTCCTCGCCGAAGACGCCATCAAGGCGGCCATCGGCGACTGGAAAAAGAAGCAGGGAATCGAGGCTTCGGAGGCGGAAGAGCCCGCCGCCCACTAGCGGCCCATGCCATTCCGGGCGGACTGTGCGTAGCGAATGGAGCGGAAAGCTTTGCCGGTCTGCGCGGCGATTTGAGCGATTGCGCCATGATCCATCTGACCGAAAAGGCGGCTGAGAAAATCCGCGGACTCCTCGCCAAGGAAGGCGTCCCCGCGGAGAGCGGCGGACTTCGCGTGGGAGTGCAGGGCGGAGGCTGCTCGGGACTCTCCTATGCCATGCGCCTGGAAACCCAGGCGCGCGACCGCGACAAAGTTTTTGAGGAATTTGGCGCGCGGCTGTTCGTGGATCCCAAGAGCTATCTCTATCTCCACGACACCACGCTCGAATGGCAGGAAGATTTGATGCACCAGGGATTCGCCTTCCGGAATCCCAACGCCGCGCGCAGTTGCGGCTGCGGCAGTTCGTTCACGGCGTAACTCTGTTCAGGGGGAACCCGCGGTCCAGGCACGCAGAGCTTCGGCATCGTCGAGTGGTTGGCAGCCGGGCCCGCCAGCCACTTTTTTTTCGCCTGGAAGTTAGGCGAGCAGTACTAGGTGCCCGCGACGGATTCTTATGAGCACACCTTCGACGACCTCAACGTTCCCGATGGTCTGCTGGAGCTGCCAGGAGCGCACCCAGGGGACGCACGTGTGCTCGAACTGCGGCAAGATCCAGCAATTGCCGCGCAACACCGATTACTTTGTCTTTTTTGGCCTGCCGCGGAAGCTGCGCATCGACTCCGGCGGCCTCGAAAAAAGGTTCCACGAATTGAGCTGGAAGCTTCATCCGGATAATTTCGTGAATGCCACGCCGCAGGAGCGGGAGCTAGCCCTCCAGCTCAGCTCGCAACTGAACGACGCCTACCGCGCGCTGCGCGAACCGGTCAGCCGCGTCGAGTATTTGCTGGCCACCGAGGGCATGCGCAAGGAGGGCCAGCACAAGCAGCAGGCCCCGCCGGAGCTTCTCGAAGAAGTCTTCGAGCTCAACGAATCGCTCGAAGAATTGCGGTCTGCGCAGGCCGGCGAAGGCGACACCGCGCCGCTCCGCGCGCGCCTCGCGGCGGCGGGGAAACACTTCGAACAAAAGCTCGGCGAAGTGGACGTGCAGCTCGCCGCCATCTTCGGCGAGTGGGACGCCGCGCTCGACTCCGGCGCCGGCGACGATGCGCGCAAGAACCTGATGTCGCGGATGAACGAGCTGCTCAACCGCCGCTCGTATATCCGCAACCTCGTCGCCAACGTGCAAAAGGAGTTGTAGGCCGCTGCGCCTGAATCGGTAGACAAAATGCCACGCACAGTCGGTATCGATCTCGGAACCACCAACAGCCTCGTCGCGTATCTCGACAAGCAGACGGGCAAGCCGGTGTGTATCCCGGGGCCTTACGGCGATACGCTCTGCCCCTCCGTCGTCAGCCTCGATGAAGACGGCAGCATCGTCGTGGGCGAACCCGCGCGCCGCCGCCTGCTGACACAGCCCGGCCGCTCCATTTATTCCGTCAAGCGCCTCATGGGCCGCGGCGTCGCCGATGTTCAGGACGAACTGAAAATCTTCCCCTTCCGGATCGATCCCGGCAGCGAGAACGTCATCCGCGTGCGCCTCGGCGAACGCGTCTTCACGCCTCCGGAAATTTCCGCCTTCATTCTGCGCGAATTGCGCAATTGGGCCGAGGCCTTCTTCCACGAACCCGTGGAGCGCGCGGTCATCACCGTTCCTGCGTACTTCAACGACGCGCAGCGCCAAGCCACCAAAGACGCCGGGCGCCTTGCCGGCCTGGAAGTTCTCCGCCTGGTCAACGAGCCTACCGCCGCGGCGCTCGCCTACGGCCTGCACGAGAAGCAGCGCGGGCGCGTCGCCGTTTACGATTTTGGCGGCGGCACCTTCGATATTTCCATCCTCAAGCTCATTTCCACCGGCGAAGGAGATATCTACCAGGTGCTCTCCACCAACGGCGACACGCATCTCGGCGGGGACGACATTGACAATCTTCTCCAGCGGATTATTCGCGACGAAATCCGCTACGCGCATCTCCTGGACATCTCCAAAGATCCCTCCGCGGCGCAGGAACTGCGCAAAGCGCTGATTCGCGCGAAACACGAGCTTTCCGTCAATGACCGCACCGTGCTGCACTTTCCGCTTCCCAACGGCAAAGTCTTTGTCCGCGATCTGGTGCGCTCCGAATTCGAGTCCTGGATTCGCGGCACGGTGGGCCGCACCATGGCCCCGGCGAAGCAGGCGCTTGCGGACGCCCGGCTCAAGCCCTCGGAGATGGAAGAAGTCGTACTTGTGGGCGGCTCGACGCGCATTCCGCTGGTGCGCCGCACCGTGGAGGAATTCTTCGGCCGGCGGCCCCACATCGAGCTCAATCCCGACGAAGTGGTGGCGCTCGGCGCGGCGGTGCAGGCCGACATTCTCGACCGCGGCGTGAAAAACATGCTCCTGCTGGACGTCACGCCGCTGTCACTGGGCATCGAAACCTACGGCGGCGCAGTGGCCAAGGTGATTCCGCGCAACTCCACGATTCCGGCGAGCGCCCAGGAGCTCTACACCACCGGCGTGGACAATCAGACCGGCATTGACATCCATGTTCTTCAGGGCGAACGCGAACTGGCCAAGGATTGCCGCTCGCTGGCGCGCTTTGCGCTCAAAGTTCCACCCGGCCCCGCGGGCCTGGCGCGCATCGAGGTCAAGTTCCTGATTGACGCCAACGGGATTCTGCAGGTGGCCGCGCGCGACCTGCACTCCGGCGAGCAGCGCTCCATTGAAGTGCAGCCCAGCTATGGACTCGCCGATGCCGACATCGAGAAAATGCTCGAAGAGTCCATCGAATATGCCGAACAGGATTTTGCCGAGCGCCAGTTGATCGAAGCGCGCACCGAGGCGGAAGCCATCCTGAGCGCCACGGCAAAGTCGCTTGCCCAGGAAGGCGCCGCCGTGCTGGCTCCGGAGGAGCGCCGCACGATTGACGCCAGCGTCGCGTCTTTGCGCGGCGCCGTTGCCGGCACCGATTACAAGCTGATTCGCGCGCACATTGACCAACTCAACCAGGCCACCATGCGCTTGGCCGAACTGATTATGAACCGCGCGCTTTCCACGGCCCTTGAGGGCCGGCGCGTCGCTGAGGTGTAGCGCTCGTAGTGCCGGGCTTCAGCCCGGCAGGGCAGTTTTTCGGGAAGGAGGTGGTGGTCATGGGCGGCCAGAACCCGTACATCGAAGAAGTCAAATACAAGCCGGCCACAAAAAAATACAAGGTCACGTTTCTCCGCGAGGGAAAAACCTTCGAAGTGGACCCGGAGAAAATTCCCTACGGACACGACGGCCTGCCCGGCAGCATCTTGGACATTGCCAACGGCTTTCACATGGGACTCGACCATGCCTGCGGCGGAGTCTGCGCCTGCTCCACCTGCCACGTCATCGTGCACCAGGGACTGGAGTCGTGCAACGAAGCCACCGACGCTGAATACGACCAGCTCGACGAAGCCCCCGGCATCACGCCGAAGTCGCGCCTGGGCTGCCAGTGCGTTCCCGACGGCACCTCCGATGTGGTTGTCGAGATTCCTGAATGGAACAAGAACTACGCCAAAGAGGCCGAGCACTAAAGGCCGTGGTGAAGTTAATATCCCTGGGCGAGCAACGTACTTCGAGGAGGCTTTCATGCCCGCGAACTTCGATTGGGACAACCCGGAAGAAATCGGCTTGCGGCTTGCCGACAAATACCCGGCGACCGACCCGCTCACCGTCCGCTACACCGATCTCCACAAATGGGTCTGCGAGCTGGACGGCTTCACCGGCGACCCCAAAGGTTCCAACGAAGGCAAGCTCGAAGCCATCCAGATGGCCTGGCTCGAGGAGCATCGGGAGCGCCAGGGCGGCTAGTTCTTTCTGGTGCGGTCCCGCAGTTGCTTTGTCAAATTCCCAACAGCCCGTATAATGAAATCAGTCGCACCGCAACCTCCTGTGCTCCCTCGGTGCGCTTTCGTGGCCCCGTGGTGCAACGGTTAGCACGCGGCCCTTTCAAGGCCGAAATACGGGTTCGATTCCCGTCGGGGCTACCAATCTTCCGGAGTCTTGCTGCGCGCGGCCGCGCAGAGTATATTCGCCCCAACCCGGAGGACCAATGAAATCAGCTCCAAGGACCACTGCGCCGGTCGTGATCCGAGTGCTGGCCATTGCGCTCGCTCTTTTTGGCGTTGGCGGCTGCAATTCCTACAACGCAAAAAAGCAAGTGGAGCAAGGCACGCAGTCATATGTGAAGGGGGACTACGAAAGCGCCATTGCACATTTCCAGGCGGCCCTCTCACTTGACCCGGCCTCGAAGACGGCCAGGCTCTATCTGGCTAGGGCCTATGCCCAGCAGTCTATGCCGGGTGTATACGTAAACACGTTGGATCATCTCCGCAGCGCTCAGCAAGCCATCGAGCAGTACAAGGCTCTTCTGGCGCAAGACCCGCAGAATGGCACCGGCCTTAAGGGTCTTGGTTCTCTATACGCGCAGATAGGTGAGCGCGACGAGGCCCGCGAGTACTACAAAAAATCGGTTACAGCCGACCCGAATGACCCGGAGGCTTACTACTTCGTCGGAATGATCGACTGGACCGCTGTTTACAAAGA
>DASQHY010000096.1:0-40110 GCA_035631855.1 Candidatus Acidiferrales bacterium | reverse complement strand
GTCCGAAGAGACCGAGCGGAGGCTCACAGTATCCGCGGGATAGGCTTCCTGCGTCCAATGCCAGCGGCCGCCGGTCTCGTGGAGAAAGCCCGCTTCGGCCAGCCGGGCGCACAGCGCGGGCAAGTCCACCTCGCCGAATTTCTCTTCCGCAGAAAGCGGCAATTCGAACGCGGCGCATTTCAGATGATTGACAAGGATTTCGAGGTTGTCGGGTTGAATGAAGGCATGCTCGGGTGACTTGCCGAAAAAATAGTCGGGATGTTTGACGATGAACTGATCGAGCGGCGCCGAAGACGCGACGAGCACAGCGCACGAACTGCCGCTGCGGCGTCCAGCACGGCCGGCGCGCTGCCAGGTGGAAGCGATGGTGCCGGGATAGCCGGCCATGACCGCGGTGTCGAGCGAGCCGACGTCAATGCCGAGTTCAAGCGCGCTGGTGGACACCACGCCGCGAATCCGGCCGTCGCGCAGGCCGCGTTCGATTTCGCGGCGTTCCCCGGGGAGATAGCCGCCGCGGTAACCGCGGATGGAGTCCGGCTGGCCGGGCTTCGCCGGATTGGCCTGCTGCAAATAGGTGAGCAGCACTTCCGTCTGCAGGCGGCTATTGGCAAAGACGATAGTCTGGAGATTGTGCTTCAGGAATTCTTGAGCAACGCGCGAGGCCTCATTGATGTAGCTGCGGCGGATGCCCAGCGCGCGGTTGACCACCGGCGGGTTGTAGAAGACGAAGGTTTTTTCCGCAGCGGGCGCCCCGTTGGAATCCAAGACATCCACTTTTTCTTCCAGCAGACGCTCGGCCAGGTCGCCGGGATTCGCAATGGTCGCCGAGCAGCAGATGAATTGCAGTTTGCTGCCGTAGAAATTCGCGATGCGCCGCAGCCGGCGCAGAACGTTGCACAAATGGCTGCCGAACACTCCACGGTAGGTGTGCAGTTCGTCGAGCACGACGTAGCGAAGATTCTCGAACAAGCGCGTCCAGCGCGTGTGGTGCGGCAGGATGCCGGTGTGCAGCATGTCGGGATTGGTAAGGACGATGTGGCCCTGCTCGCGAATCGCTTTCCGGGCGTCGGAGGGCGTGTCGCCGTCGTAGGTGTACACACCAAAGCGGTTCTCGAGTCGCTGGCAGAGGTCGTAAAGCTCCGCGAGCTGATCTTGCGCGAGCGCCTTGGTGGGAAAAAGGTACAACGCCCGCGTGTCGGGGTTTTCCAGAATGGCGTTGACCACGGGCAGGTTGTAGCAGACGGTTTTTCCGGAAGCGGTTGGCGTGACCACCACGATGTTGCGCCCCTCGCGCACCGCTTCGGCCGCCGCGGCCTGATGCGAATAAAGCTGCCCGACGCCTTTGGCCGCGTAGGCAGCCGCAAGATTCGGCTGAACCCACTGAGGCATCGGAGACCACTGCGCCTCGCGCGCCGGAATGCGGCGAACGCTGGTCAGCACCTCGCCGGAAGCATCGCGCGCGGCGAAGCCGTCGAGAACTTCCTGGACGCGCGCCAGGGAAGTTGCCGGTGCGCGAACTGCGAGTGAATTGGCCATGCCGAGCCCCTCCGCCGGTGTCCTGCTGTCGTTCTGCTATTCGCCTTTTATTCGCTGGAGGGTAGCACGCCGCATTTCGCAGCGCAAGAGGGTTTCTTGGGTCACTTCTTCGCGGGTTTCCCCGGGGTGCCGGATTTCGTGCTGCCGAAGCGCACTTCGTGGGCTTCCAGCGCGTCGCCCACCGGCTTGGCGTGAATCACCACGCGGTCGCCGACTTTCAAATCTTTCAATGTCGCTTCGGTTCCGGTCTTGACGAACTTTGTCTCGGCGACGATTTTCACAGTGACCGTCTCCTTGGCCGCGGTTTCGACGGTAATTTCGGCGTCGGTGATTTTCGTGACCGTGCCAAGAACGTGTTTTTCATTCCCATGGGCCAGGAGAAACGGCGCGAGCGAGCAGCACAACAAAAACGCAAAGAGTGCCTTCTTCATGGTGTCTTTCCTCTCTTGGGAGCAGGAGCTTTGGTTTTCTCCGGCGGCGCATTCAGGAATTCTTCCTCCTGCTGCCCCTCCAGTTGCTCTGCCGGGCTGCGAGGATTATACCGCTCCATGTCCGCAAGCTCAGCGGGCGTGAGTTGAGGCAGGTGACGTATGAATAGGACCACGTGCCAGCTCTGGTGGTCGTCCGGCGTGCCTTCACCCCAGGCCGGCATGCCGGTGAGACGCACGCCGTTCTGGATGATGTAGTAGAGCTCGCCGTCGGTGAGCTGCTGGGTTTGCGGCAAACGCATGTCCGGCGCGCGGGGATAGAGTTTCTCGCCCATCTCCGTGCGTCCGCTGCCGTCGTTGCTGTGGCAACCCGCACAATGGTCGGCAAAGTGACGGCGGCCCTCGGTGAGAAGCTCGGGGCTGGCGGTCATCGGGTTTTGCAACGCGCGGGCCTTCTCTGGAATTGCAAAATGCCGCGCGCGCCGGGAGAGGGCAATCTCCAACGCACCTGGCGCCGGCCGCGCGCTGAGCCCCGTGCTCTTGAGCCAGATGGCCGCCGCAGCCACGGCTGCTACGATGGCGATCAGTCCGAAAACAATGAGACGGCGAAGTGTTTTCATCCGATGCGCTCCTCGGTCCACCTGAACGGCAACGCGCGCAGCTTCCTGCAGCTAGTAGTGAAATTTATAGCGCAGTTCGAGATAGATTTCGCGCGGGTGGTTGAAATGAGTGCCTCCAAACGTCAGGCTATTATCGAGCAAAAGATGGCGGTTGGCGACATTCAGCCCGTTCAAGGAAATCCATAAGCGCTCCCCGAAGGCCTTGCCAAGGGAAAGATCCAGCGTTGTGTGTCCCGGCAAGTGCTCCGGCGGGGGCTCTCCATTTGAGAATCCCGAACCGTAATAAACGTTGCCCGAAGCGGACGCCTTCCAGGCCAGCTCCACGTGGAAGCCGACGTTCAAGGTGTTGCGCTGGTCGTGGTCGAGCAGAAAAAAGCCCGAGGGGGGCGAAAAATCGGTGAGGCCGCCGCTGATGCCTCCGCTTCCCTGAACCACTTGATTGGAATACGCCAAGTGAATTTGGGCGCGGCGCGCGATCATTGGAGAGCGGATCGTCAGTTCCCAGCCGCGGACCAACGCTCCCTGAATTGTGAGAGGAAAGAAGACATCCGAATTGCCGACGCTGTTGTGGTCGAAATAATTCCTGGCGCGCGTGCGGAAGGTATCCGCGTCGAGCAGCCAGCCTTTGAGGGGAACGGCAATCCCCATTTGAGTTTCTTCGTCGCGCTCGCCGCGTAGTGGGATGAACCCTAGGTTTTGCCTGTTCACGAATTGCAGCAATGGACCGGAAGCGGTAAGCAGTGGCGGAGCTTGATAGAATTGCCCATAGAACGCGCGCAGGACCCAGTTGAGAGAAGGAATTTTGATGGCGACCCCGGCGCGCGGGCTTGAAGCATTCTCCACGACTCCGCCCGAGAAGTGCGTTTGCCGGATACCGCCGCTCAAAGTGAGCCACGAAGCGACCTTCAGTTTGTCTTCCAGGAACAACGCCGCGACACTGCCCGAAGCCTTCTCCGGGCTGCGGAAGTTCGGATTGCTCAGGTCATTGAAGGTCAGGCCAAGCTCTTGGTTGTCGCGCTGGCCGAAACCGTAGAATCCCGCCTCGGCGTCGTTGCGCCGGAGGTTGGCGCTGAGCGTGGCTTGGCCTCCGGCATACCGGGAGCTGTGCTTGTCCGTGGTGCTGATGGGAAAATCGTTTGGCCCGCCATCGAAATTCGCGCTGTTGAAATGGTAGAACGGAGAAACTGTAAGCAGCATTCCCCGGCCGAATGTCCGCACCCAGGAAAAGTTCACGAAGGCGTCGGCCTCGCGCTGGGCGTCGCGGATACTCGCGGCCTGCTGCTCGGGCGTATTCGGGATTTGATAAAAGTCCCGGCGGAGCGAGGTCACCAGGCGAAGCTGATTCTTGGGGTTGGCATTATAGATGAGCGAGCCGAAGCCCCCGAACCCGTTTTGCTGGTCGTGGAGGATGCGTCCCACCGGAGATTCAAGGCCTAGGTTGCTGCGGTTGCCGTTGAAGCTGGCATAGTACGCAAAACGCTGCGTGTGGCCGCCGAAATTGATCTGGTCGTTGGTCTGGTAAAAATCTCCGAGGCTGGCGATCAGTTCGCCCTCGCTATCGCGTTCAAATCCGGTGCGCGGAACCACGTTGAACACGCCATAGGTGCGGTCCCCATACCCTGCATCGTAGCCGCCGCGCTGCACCTCGAGATAATCAATGTCCTTGGGGTCGAATTGCGGGCCTACGTTGCTGGCGATGTTGGTGTTGGGGACGGGGACACCATCCACGAGCCAGCTCACCTGGTGGCCGCCGCGAATGTGGAGCTGGTCGTGGGTCATGTAGGACCCGGGAACATAGTCGGTAATCAGGGCGAGGCTATTGGTGCGGTCCGCACCAGGGGTTTTCTCGACGTCGGCGCGGCTCACGAGCGTCGCCGTCGTGACGGAATCGGTGGATGCAGATTCCCCTTTTTCCGAGACAACCGTTGTTTCTTTCACGCCGGCAATACTCAGCGCGAAGTGCAAGACGGGGGAGCTGTCCGATCTCACCACGACAGAAAGCTGCTCCGGGTTGAACCCTTGCACCGTCACCGTGACCGTGTATTCGCCGACGGGCACGGCCGCGAACTCGAATTCACCGTTGTCGTTGGTTCTTGCCGTTTGCATCCAATTCGAATTGGCCGCTTTCAGGGTGACGTCCGCGCGCGAAACCGGGCGATGCTGCGGGTCGTGAACCACTCCGCGAATCAAGCCAAAAATTGTTGCGTCGAGGGCTGTACTCAGGAGTAGCAAGCCAAACAAAATTGCAATCAAGAACCTTCGCATGGAGTGTTCCGCTCTTTTCTGGATGAATCGTATGCCGTTCAATACCGGCATGAACGCGCAGCAATGAAATTATTTTCGA
The DNA here is from genome assembly GCA_035631855.1 of Candidatus Acidiferrales bacterium. Lineage (GTDB taxonomy): Bacteria > Acidobacteriota > Terriglobia > Acidiferrales > UBA7541 > DASQHY01. Next base: position 35,182 of record DASQHY010000096.1, on the reverse strand, counting down.
GCGCGAGAGAATTAACTGAGGGCCATGCGAGGAGGCGGAGAAACGATTTCGGGAAAGAACGAAGGAGCCGCGAGCTGCAGGGACGGCGCTTTCCATTCCACTGGGATTTCCAAAACCAGAGAAACGACAGCCGTCAAGAGGAACACGTTGGTGGTGACCGCTGTGCGTTCTTCCTGATGGCATGGCTGCAGGGAGGAATCGCGGAGCGGCGATTCTTCATGGCAATTCCGTTTGGGCGCGGGTTTGGGCGGGCGATGCCCGGCAGGACACAGGCCCGCGGCGCAACAATCGCCAGCGCCGGACGCGGCCAAGGACGCAAGCGGCCCCGGTGCGAACATCAGCAGCACCGCCACAAGACAAACGATCGCGCTCTTTTTTCGCGTCATGGCTGCCGAACAGGCTCGACCGCCTGCAAACAAGGTACCGATGATAGCGGTTTCTTGTTCCCCAGCGCAAAGGGATTTTCGCTTTTGCTTGACTTTCAAGCGAGGGGCTCGATACAAACAGAGTATGGCCCATACCTATTTGATTTTCGATTTTGGAGAGAACGAGGAAGCCGCGCAGCACGCTCGCCACAAGCTGGAGGGCTGGAAGCAGGCCTTTCGCCTGGACAAGAAGCTGCTGTTCAAGTTCGAGCGTTCGGAACCGGCAAATGCGGAGCCTTCGGCAAGTGCAAAGCCCGCCGCGCCTGCAAGCCCAAAGCCTGAAAAGGGGAAGACGAAGGCGGACGCGGCCGAAAAGGCCAAGGAGAAATCCAAGGGCGCCGAAGGAGCGGCGGAAAATGGCGGCCGCATTCGTCTTCTGGTGCGCCTGGATTTCTCCGACCACGAAAAACTCTCGCAGCAGCGCTGGCTCGAACGCATTCCCGCCGACGACCATTTCAAGGGCGCTTCCCCCAAGACCGCGCGTTCCGGCGAGCCTAATTTTTCCGAAACCGCCAAGCTGTTCGATTCGCTGGACTAGCCACCAACAAATCAGCCAGGGATATTGCGTTCCGGGATCCGGCCGGCAAAAAGCTGCTGGCGTGCCAGCATTGGGCATGTGTCCTGCGTCACACAACCCCCCGATGGACGCGGTGTATAGTCCCTGCATGAGCAAGAGGCCAGCCGGAGCGGCTCCAGATGCAGTCTTCCACATGCATGAGATCACCAAGGTGTATCGCTTGGGAGAGGTCGAAGTTCATGCGCTCCGCGGAATTACTTTAGACCTGCTTCCGGGCGAATTTGTGGTGCTGCTCGGGCCTTCCGGAAGCGGAAAATCAACGCTTTTGAACATCCTCGGCGGCCTGGACGTGCCCACCGCGGGCGAAGTTCACTATAAAGATCACAATCTGACGGCGGCGACCCGCGAAGAGTTGACGAGATTTCGCCGCGAGCATGTTGGATTCGTGTTTCAGTTCTACAACCTGATTCCCAGCCTCACGGCCTTGGAAAACACGCTACTGGTGACCGAGATTTCCAGCAATCCCTTGAGTGCTGAGGAGTGTTTGCGTCTTGTCGGACTGGGCGAGAGGCTGCAGCACTTTCCCGCCCAGCTTTCCGGCGGTGAACAGCAGCGCGTGGCGATTGCGCGAGCCGTGGTGAAGCGACCGGAGATACTTTTGTGCGACGAACCGACGGGAGCGCTGGACTACGCCACCGGAAAGCTGGTGCTTGAAATTCTCGAACGCGTGAACCGTGAGTTGAAGACCATCACCGTGGTGATCACCCACAATGCAGCCATCGCCGCGATGGCGGATCGCGTTATCCGCATCAGCAGCGGGCAGATTGTCGAGGTCCTCAAGAACGCAAGACGGGCCTCTCCCGCGGAACTGGCGTGGTGAAATGAGAATCAGCTCGCTCGATCGAAAGCTGCTGCGGGATCTGTGGCATCTGCGCGGGCAGGTTTTTACCGTCGCGCTCATCGTGGCCTGCGGCATCGCGACGTACGTCACCATGCGCGGCGCCTACGAATCAATTGAGCGCGCGCAACGGAATTACTACGCAGCGTATCGCTTCGCCGACGTCTTTGCGCAGTTGAAACGCGCGCCCAATAGCGTGGCCCAGGAAATCGCCCAGATTCCCGGCGTCGGCACGGTGGAGACGCGCGTCGTCGTGGAAGTGAACCTCGATATCCCCGGGCTCGACGAACCCGCGGTCGGGCGCCTCATCTCCATCCCCGATACGCGCGCCCCGGTGCTGAACGGTTTGTACCTCAGGAAAGGGCGCGCTATCGAACCGGGACAAAACGATGAAGTCTTGGTGAGCGAAGCATTTGCGACCGCAAATCGGCTCGAGGTCGGCAGCTCTCTTGGAGCGGTGATCAATGGCCGCTGGGAACGCCTGCGGATCGTGGGGATTGCACTGTCGCCGGAATATGTTTACGAAATTCGCGGCGCGGATGTCTTCCCGGACAACCAGCGCTTCGGAGTGCTCTGGATGAGCCGTGCCGCGTTGGGGCCGCTGTTCAACATGGAAGGCGGCTTCAACGATATTTCTCTTACGCTTTCCCCCGGCGCAAGCGAGCCGGGAGTCATCAAGAGACTCGATACCCTGTTGGAGCCATATGGCGGACTCGGCGCCTTTGGCCGTGAGGACCAGATTTCCAACCGCTTCTTGACGGACGAAATCGCGCAGGACCGCATCACCGGAATTTTTGTGCCCTCCATCTTCTTGGGCATTGCCGCGTTTCTCATACACGTAGTGCTTTCGCGGCTCGTCAGCACGCAGCGCAACCCCATCGGGCTGCTGAAGGCTTTCGGTTATTCGGATCTCTCCGTAGGGATGCACTATTTGAAATTTGCGCTCGTCGCGGTGCTCGTAGGCGTCGGCATCGGCGTGCCGCTGGGGATCTGGCTGGGCCACGGGCTGGCGCGGATGTACCAGAATTTTTTCCGTTTTCCTGAGCTGAGCTTTGTTGCAAGCCCGCAGCTTCTCTTCTTTAGTATCGTCATCAGTGGCGGAGCCGCTTGTCTTGGCGCGCTTTCGGCGTTGTCGGCCGCCGTGGCACTGCCGCCTGCCGAGGCGATGCGCCCGGAATCGCCACCCCGGTTCCGCGAGGGTCTTGCGGAGCGCCTCGGGCTCGCCCGGATGCTCTCCATTTCCACACGCATGATCCTCAGAAATCTGGAGCGCCGCCCCTGGAAGGCGGCCCTCACCGTTCTGGGCATGAGCTTCGCCGTGGCGATTCTGCTCGTCGGTTATTACTTTTATGACGCGATTGATTATCTCGTCCGGGTGCAATTCCAATCCGCGCAGAGGGACGACGTGACCATCACTTTGAATGAGCCCCACGGCGGGCAGGCGCGGTACGACGTGAAACACTTCACCGGCGTTCTGCATTCGGAACCTTTTCGCATTGTGCCGGCCCGCCTGCGGTTTGGCCACCGCTCCCGGCGCGTCGGCCTGCAGGGTCTGGAGGTCCAGGGTGATCTCCGCCGGGTCGTGGACCGAAATCTTCAAGTCTTCCCCATGCCCGGCGGCGGAGTGCTGCTCACCAAGAAACTTGCCGAGATTCTGGGTGCGGCGCCCGGAGACGAGATCACTGTCGAAGTTCTTGAGGGCGAGCGCCCGGTGCGCCAGTTGCGGGTCGCCTCCGTTGCCGACGAGTTGATCGGCCTCTCGGCCTACATGGACATCGCTGCGCTGAACCGGCTGATGCACGAAGGTCCCACCGTGTCCGGCGCGTATCTCGCCGTGGATGCGAAAGCTCTCCCCGTGCTCTATTCGCAATTGAAAAGGACGCCCGCCATTGCCGGCGTCGGAGTGCGAGAGGCGATGCTCGAAAGTTTCTACCAGACCATCGCGGAAAGCCTGCGCATTTCCACTTTTGCTCTGATGCTGTTCGCGTGCGTGATTGCCATCGGCATGGTTTACAATGGCGCGCGCGTCGCCTTGTCAGAACGCGGGCACGAACTTGCCTCGCTGCGCGTTCTGGGGTTCACACAGCGTGAAATTGGATTGATGTTGTTGGGGGAGCAAGGCTTGCTGACCATCGCCTCGGTTCCGCTGGGATTTCTGCTGGGTTATGGAATCTGCGCCGCGTTGACGACGGCCATGCAGACGGACCTCTACCGCATGCCGTTGGTCCTGAATCCCAATACCTATGCGATGGCCGTCTTGATCGTGGCCCTCGCCTCCGCGGGCACCGGAGTTCTGATCTATCGCAGACTGAAGTACCTGGATCTCGTGGAAGTCTTGAAAACGAGGGAATAAAGTGGCTGGCAAGAGCCTACGCCGCAGAGCAATCTGGGCAGTGGTGGTCGTCGTGGTGGCCGTTCTCGTCACGCTCATTCTCCGCCCGGCTCAATTGCCGGTGGAGACGGCGCGTGTGGCGCGCGGCGCCCTGCGCGTTTCCGTCGACGAAGACGGCGAGACCCGCGCGCACGACCGGTTTGTGGTTGCCGCTCCCATTCCCGGCCGGTTGCAGCGCGTGGAATTGGAGGAAGGCGACGCGGTCCGCGAAAATGGCGTGGTGGCGGCCATCGATCCCCTGCCGTTGAATCAGCAGCAGCGCGAAGAGGTGTTCGCCCGCATTTCAGCCGCGGAAGCAACGAAACGTCAAGCCGATGCACGTGCAGCCCACGCGCAGGCCGACTACGAACTCGCAAAGCGTGACCGCGCGCGCGCGGAACAACTGGGGCGGGATGGCGTGATTTCCGCTCAAGCTCTGGAGCAGGCTCGGAATGCGGAGGTCACCGGCGCGGAAGAATTGCAAGCGGCGAAGTTCAATGCCCTCGCGGCGGCTTCCGAAGTAAAAGTGGCGCGCTCCGGCTTGGTTGGAATCGCGGATCGCGGCTCGCCCCGTAAAGTGATTTCGGTGCAATCGCCAATTGCCGGAAAGGTGCTGCGCGTCGTGGAAAAAAGCGAACGCGTGGTGCAGGCAGGCGCGCCCTTGGTGATTCTGGGCGACCCCGCAAAGCTGGAAATCGTCACCGACGTGCTTACCACCGACGCCGTGAACATCAAGCCGGGTGCGCCGGTCTTCCTGGAAGGCTGGGGCGGAGATCATCCCTTGCGGGCAAGAGTTCGCCTTGTGGAGCCCGCGGGATTTACAAAAATCTCCGCTCTGGGAGTGGAAGAAAAGCGGGTGAACGTCATTGCTGACTTTGTCGATCCTCCCAATGGCCTGGGGGACGGTTTTCGCGTCGAGTCGCGGATCGTAACCTGGGAAGGTGAGCGCTTGCTGAAGATACCGCTCAGCGCCGCGTTCCGCTCCGGAGACGCCTGGAGCGTTTTTGTTGTCGAATCCGGAAGAGCGCGCCGGCGCGTCGTCGAGATCGGCCATAGAAATCAGACCGAGGTGGAAATCCTTCGCGGAGTTTCCGAAGGAGATGAAGTGATCCTCCACCCCTCAAACCAAATGCGCGACGGCGTGCGCGTTCGGTCCGCAAAGTAATTTGATCAAATGGGACAATCCCCCCGGAGGCGATTCCGGAGGCGATTCCAGTGGCTTCCCTCACTTTCTCCCGCCGGGCCTTGCGGATTCGATATAATGGAGCGGTCACCCAGGAATCGGTTCGCAATCTTTCTCTGCGAGGTCACACTGCATGCCGGTTCAGGCGCGCGCCACCACAACACCCAAGTTTGACGCCTCCAAGTATCACGGGCTCAACCGAGACGCTTTGATCCGGCTGTTTCGGACCATGCATCTTTCGCGGAGTGTGGACGACCGCGAAATCCAACTCAAGCGGCAGAACAAGATTTTCTTCCAGATTAGCGGCGCGGGGCACGAAGGGGTCACGGCGGCGATGGGCCTGCTTCTGCGTCCCGGGCAGGACTGGCTGTACCCCTATTACCGCGACCGCGCCCTTTGCCTGATGATTGGCGTCACGCCGTATGAAATGTTCCTGCAATCGGTAGGCGCCCAAGACGACCCCAGCTCCGCCGGGCGCCAGATGCCGTCCCACTGGGGCCACCAGAAGCTGAACGTGGTCAGCAAGTCTTCTCCCACAGGAACGCAGTTCCTTCAGGCCGTGGGCGCCGCCGAAGCCACGCAGTATTTTGCGAAGTTTCCTCGCGCGCTCGCGCAGGCGCAGAAAGCGCCCCTCGGCCACGCCGTGCGCCATCATCCCGAAGAAATCGTGTATGTCTCCGGCGGAGAAGGCTCCACGAGCGAGGGCGAATTCTGGGAGTCGCTGAACACAGCCTGCGCCAGGAAGCTTCCCCTGGTGTATCTCGTCGAGGACAACGGCTACGCCATTTCTGTTCCCGTGGAAGTGCAAACTCCCGGGGGGAGCATCTCGAAGCTGGTGCGGAGTTTTCCCGGCTTGCACGTGGAGGAATGCGACGGCACGGAACCGCTCGAGAGTTACGCCGCCTGTAAACGCGCTGTGGAGCATTGCCGCAAACGTTCGGGTCCGGCGCTGGTGCACGCGCACGTGACGCGTCCCTATTCGCATTCGCTTTCCGACGATGCAAAGCTGTACAAGACCGCGGAAGAGCGCGAACTGGAAGCGCAGCGCGACCCACTCCCGAAATTCGGCCTGTTCCTGGTGCGCGAGGGCATTCTCGACGAAAAGGAAATCGAAGCCATCGAAGCGGAGGCGGACCGCGAAGTGCGCGACGCCGCCGACCGCGCCCTGGCGGCGGAAATACCCTCAAAGGAATCCATTCCGCTGCATGTCTATTCCGCCGATGTGGACCCCACGTCGCAGGCTTTCGAGGCCGCCCCGCAGTTCCACGGAGCGGCGAAGACTATGGTCGAGATGATTTCCGCGACGCTGCTGGACGAGATGGCCCGCGATGAACGCATCGTCGTCTTCGGCGAGGATGTGGCCGACTGCAGCCGCGAAGCCAGCCTCAAGGAAGTGAAAGGCAAGGGCGGCGTCTTCAAGGCGACTTCGGGACTGCAGAAGAAGTTTGGAGCCGACCGCGCGTTCAATTCGCCCCTGGCCGAGGCCAATATCGTCGGCCGCGCCATCGGCATGGCTACGCGCGGGATGAAGCCGGTGGCGGAAATTCAGTTTTTCGATTACATCTGGCCGGCGATGATGCAGCTTCGCGATGAGTTGTGCGTGATGCGCTGGCGCTCCGCGGGGACCTTCAAGTCACCAGCCGTGATTCGCGTGGCCATCGGGGGATATCTGACCGGCGGCGCAATTTATCACAGCCAATGCGGCGAGGTGCTCTTCACGCATTGTCCTGGTTTGCGCGTGGTGATGCCCTCGACGGCGCTGGACGTCTGCGGACTGCTGCGCACCGCCATTCGCTGCGACGACCCGGTGCTGTTTCTCGAGCACAAGCACCTCTACCGCCAACCCTACAACCGCTCGGAATACCCCGGCCCCGACTTCACGATCCCGTTCGGGAAGGCGCGCGTGGTCCGGGAAGGCGCGCAGGTCAGTGTCATCACCTACGGCGCGTTGGTGCACCGCGCCGAGGTTGCCGCGGCGCAACTCGAACGCGAAGGCATTTCCGTCGAGATCGTGGATCTTCGGACGCTTTCGCCCTACGACTGGGAGGCGATTGCCGCGAGCGTGCGCAAGACGGCGCGCGTCCTCGTGGCTTACGAAGACACGCTGTCCTGGGGATACGGCGCGGAGATTGCCGCGCGCATCGCCGATGAGCTTTTCGCCGATCTCGATGCGCCGGTGCGCCGCGTCGCCGCGATGGACACCTTCTGCGCCTACCAGCCCAAGCTTGAAGACGAAATTCTGCCGCAGACCGAAGACATCGTTGCCGCGGCTCGTGACCTCGTTGCCTTCTAAGGGGCGCGGACGTGTCGTCGAATTCGGGGCGAACGAAACATTTGGCCCGCTCGCGCCGTCTAGTAATTAGGGTTGGCCGGGAGGTGAAATCATGGTTTGTTCCAGTTGTCAGCGTGAAATCGCTGCTTCCTCCAATTTTTGTTACATCTGTGGCGCGCGCCAGGCAGCGCCGGCGCCACGGCCTGAGATGCATCCCAAGCGCCTGATGCGTTCCTCAACGGATAAGGATCTCGGAGGAGTGTGCGCGGGGTTCGCTGACTATTTTGGAGTCGACCCCACGCTCGTTCGGATCGTCTGGGTTTTGATCACGCTCTTCTTCGCGATCGTGCCCGGAGTGCTTGGCTATTTGATCGCATGGTATCTGGTTCCGCTGGCTCCGTTGCCTGCGGCTCTGCCTGCGGAAACTTCGCCGGGAGCCGCCTCGCGGCAATCGGCGGCACAGAGTTGAGGGCAGGTCGGTTGTCTGAATCCGGCGGGACGAAACCTTTTCCAAACTTGGTTCGTATCAAGGGTAGAGCAACCCGGTCTGGACGCGGGATAGCGACGGAGGTGAAATCATGATCTGTTCCAATTGCCAGCGTGAAATTGCCGCCTCTTCGAATTTCTGCTACATCTGCGGCGCGCGTCAGCCCGCGCCCGCTGCACAGGCTCCCGCGCCGCCCAAGCGCCTCAGGCGCTCGTCCACGGACTCCAAGATCGGAGGGGTTTGCGCCGGCTTCGCGGACTATCTGGACATGGACCCGACGATCGTCCGGCTTGTCTGGGCGCTGCTATTCTTCACTCCGGTGCCCGTCGTGATCGGCTACATTGTGGCGTGGATTGTGATCCCGCAGGCGCCGCAACCGGTGTCTTCCACGGCGCCTCAGCCCGTGCATTCACCACAAGCGGCAACGTAGCCGGATCCGCAACGGCGCTACTTCTTGCTTCCGAACAGGGGCTGGTCGATGGAGATTGCCCCTGGACCGGTTGTCGCTAGCGCAAACGTCGCCACAGCGAGAAGCACCTCAAACTGAAACCCCGGGTTCGTGTAACTCTCCGGCACACCCATTTTCAGCATCACCACTGCCAGGTCCACAGTGAGCAGCAGCGCGGCCGCCCGGCTGAAGAGCCCCACCACCAGCAATCCACCCCCAAAAAGCTCCAGAACTCCCGTTACGAACAAGAAGCTTCTCGGCAAGCCGTGCTGTGTGTAGGACTGGTGCATCGCAGTATTCTGCCCGAACAGCTTGGGATAGCCGTGTATCATGAAGATGGCGCCCAGCGCGCATCGCAGCAAAAGGAGGCCCAAAGGCTTCAGTTGTTCCAGGAATTTCATCGCTCGACTCCTCGGCGGGTTGGGATCCCGGGCAGCCGCCCGACGCATGAATCGCTCGCATTCTAGCAGAAAGCCGCATGGCAGCGGGGTACAAATGCCGCGGACGCGAATAGTGTAAAATCGAATCGCAGTAGCGAGACACCGACCTCATGGAATCCATCTCCACAATTGGCGTAGCCAACGGCGGGGGAGACTGCCCCGGTCTGAATGCGGTGATTCGCGGAATTGTAAAGGCCGCGATCCTGGTCCATGACTGGCGGGTCATGGGGATTTCCAATGGTTTTGACGGACTGATCTGGCCGGAGGGATGCAAGGAATTGACCCTCGAGTCGGTCAGCGGCATCCTCCCGCGCGGCGGAACGATTCTCGGCACCACGAACCGCGGCAACCCCTTCGCCTACCGCCGCGTGGAAGATGGACGCGAAGTGGTTCGCGATTATTCCGGGCTCTGCTTGGAGAACTTCCGACGCCTGGGCCTGGACGCCCTGATTGTCATCGGCGGGGACGGCACGTTGCGCATCGCGCGCGATTTCGGGCGCAAGGGGTTGCATGTCGTCGGCGTGCCCAAAACCATTGACAACGATCTTCCCGCCACGGAAGTCACTTTCGGTTTTGATACCGCCTTGCACGTGGCCACCGACGCGATTGACCGCCTGCACACCACCGCGGAGAGCCATCACCGCATCATGCTGATTGAAGTCATGGGCCATGACGCCGGATGGATTGCCCTGCATTCCGCCCTCGCCGGCGGCGCCGACGTCATCCTGATCCCGGAGATCCCGTTCACCATTGAGAACATCTGCTCCGGGATTCAGCGGCGGGAGAAAACCGGGCGAGCCTTCAGCTTGGTCGTCGTTGCGGAAGGCATCAAGCTCCCTTCTCACGACCCGCTGGGCAAACCGATTCCGCCGGCCCTGCCCGGTAATGTGGCCAACACGCTGGCATTTTCCTTGCGCGAACTCCTGAAAAAGGAAATTCGCGTCACGGTTTTGGGGCACGTCCAGCGCGGCGGATCCCCCAGTCCCTTCGACCGCATCCTCGCCACGCGGTTCGGGGTCTGCGCCACGGACCTCGTCGCGCGCGGGGAATTTGGCCGCATGGTTTGTCTCCGCGGAGGCCGCATCGAATCGGTCACGCTGGATGAAGCGGTGGGCGCTGTGAAAAGGGTGGATCCGGGCGACGATTACGTTCACGCGGCTCGCGCCGTGGGCATTTCCTTTGGAGACGAGCCGTGAAGCGCAGCCTGCTGGTGGCGGTCCCGCTGTTGTTGTGTGTGGCAGTGGCCGCTTGGTGGACACGGCCCCGCAGGAAGCCCCCCGGCGATGGCTACATCAGCGAACCCAGCATCACGCTGTGGAGCAGCATGGCGCAGGTTAAAGAGTCCGTTGCCACGCTGCATTACGGCGACCGCGTGCAGGTTCTCGAGCGCCGCGGCGAGCGCGTCCGCGTGCGCACCAGTCCCGGCGCTGTCGGCTGGCTCGATGCCCACGCACTGATGAACCCATCGCTCTGGCAACTCAGCACACAGTTGTTGGCACAAGCGCAAAGCATTCCCGTGCAGGCGCGAGGCCGGACCAAAGTGTCCACCAATGTTCGCATCGAGCCGGGGCGCACCGGGGCGCGCCTTTATCAGTTTGGCCGGGGCGCTCCGGTGGAAGTGCTGGCGCGGGCGATTGCCAATTGGGCCAATTACTCCGAAGAGACAGGGGCGGCCGGCCGAGAGTCCAGTCCCGAGGAACAGAAAAAAGAAGATTGGTTTCTGATCCGTGGGCAGGCGACCAGCGGGCTGGAAGCGGCTGCCGACACCCCTGCCAGGGCGCGGGATGTCGCGAGCCCTCCGAGCCCCAATGATCAAAGCGTACCCATCGCGGGTTGGATCGTCGCGCGCTTCATCGAACTGGACCTCCCCGAAACGATCCACGATTATGCAGTCGCGTCGGGTGCCCGGGTCATGGCGTGGTTTGAATTGAATCGCGTCTCGGAACTCACCGGCGGCCAGCCCGCTCTGCTGGCCGCCTTTGTGCATGGTCCCGAAGGCCAGGACTGCGATTTTTCGATGATCCGCGTGTACACCTGGAACCCCCGGGGCAACCGTTACGAAACCTCTTTTGTCGAACGCCATCTCTGCGGCAAACTTCCTATCCGCACGGGGAAAAACGCGGCCGGCGATGCGGAGTTTCACCTCACGAGCAGCGGGAACAAGGGAACCGAAGAGCGCGTGTATTATTTGAAGCAAAACGTTGTGCGCCGTGTTCGCGCAGGCGGCGAAAAGCCCCCAGCGCGGCGCAGCGCTCCCCCCGCAAAGTAATAACCGCACAGGACCGCCCACATCTGCTCCAGATTCCCGCGCCTGCCTGCGCCTGCCCGCCAAACTGTCGCTCCAGCGGATGGAGCTCCCGTTTGCAATTGTTTCTCATCTGTGGAAGCATTCCCGGCGAAAACTCGCCCGGGAGGCCTGCGATGACTCTGCTGCTGAGCGAAGCCGATGTCCGCTCCGTCTTGACCATGCCCATTGCTCTCGAGGCGGTCGAAGAAATCTCCCGCCGCCAGCAGTCCGGCCAGGCCGTCCTTCACGCGCGGCGCCGCATCGAACTGCCCCACAACGGCTTCTTCCACTATATGGCCGCCGCGGATATGGCCGGGGGATTTCTTGGCATGAAGCTCTACACGTTTGTCCGCGGAAAGCTCCGCTTCCTGGTTCCGCTATATCGCACGGAGACCGGCGAGCTCGCCGCTCTGATCGAAGCCGATTTCATGGGACAGATGCGCACCGGTGCGGCTTCCGGCGTGGCGACAAAATATCTGGCCCGCCAGGACGCGCGCACCGCCGGGATCGTTGGAACGGGTTGGCAGGCGCGTGCGCAGCTCGAAGCCGTCGCCACGGTTCGCAAACTTCAATCGGCGCGCGCCTATGGCCGCAATCCCGAGCGGCGCCAGAAATTCTGTGCGGAGATGTCCGCCAAGCTCGGAATTCCCGTTACCCCGGCGGCCAGCGCAGAAGAGGCTGTGCGCGGCGCCGATATCGTGGCCACGGCAACAACGGCCAGCCATCCGGTTGTGTCGGGAGTGCATTTGTCGCCCGGCGCCCACGTCAACGCCATCGGGGCCAATTTTGCCAGCAAGAGGGAATTGGATGATGAAGTGATCCGCCGGGCGCGCCTGATTGTCGTGGATTCGATTGAGCAATCCCGGCAAGAGGCCGGCGATTTAATGCTGCCGTTTGGCGGAGATATTGCCCGCTGGTCCGCCGTTCGCGAGCTCTCCGAAATCGTCACCGGAAAAACCTCCGGCCGCACCAGCGACACCGACATCACCTTGTTCAAATCCAACGGGATTGCCGTGTGGGATGTGGCTGTCGCGGAAAGAGTGCTGGCGTTTGCCGAACAAAAGGCACTGGGCAGGAAGCTGAGTCTCTGGGAGACGTGATCGGAAGAACCTTCCTTGCAGATTCAGCCTTGAACCCTTCCCAGACGTCTCTCCAGGGCCGTGTGCAGTCGCGACCGCACGTCCTCGGGCAAAGGCACTGGCTCGGAGTTGCAGAAAATCTGGATGGTCTTGCGAGTCGTATCCACAACCAGGCGGCAATCCTCGCAGCGCCCGAGGTGCTGTTCGAGTTCTCTTCGGGCCGCGGCGTCGAGTTCGCCGTCCAGGTAGTTGGAAAGCTCGCGAATGACGCTCAGGCAGTTCAATTCGCCCCGCCTTTTCTAAACGTTTTATTCAATTTGTCGCGTAATTTCAAGCGCGCCCGGAGCAGCCGCGATTTCACGGCCGCCACGGAAAGCCCCAGCAATTCCGCCGTCTCTTCGGTGGAGAGTTCCTCCAGGTCGCGCAGCACAAACACCATGCGATAACCCGGTTCGAGTGTCTCGATGGTTTGGGAGAGAATTCCCGCCAGTTCCGTTTGGGCGAAGCGTTGCTCCGGGCTGGGCCCCCAGTCCTCAACCTCCTGCGGGAAGGCTTCTCCGTCGGACTCCTTCGGTTCGTCGAGCGAAATCTGATTGGGCTTTCGCTTCCGCAGCTTCATCAACGCTTCGTTGACGGCGATGCGCACCAGCCAGGTGTAGAACCGCGAATCTCCTTGAAATTCTTTCAGATGGGCATACGACTTGAGAAACGCTTCCTGCATCACGTCTTCGGCATCCTCGCGGTTTCCGGTGATGTTCATCGCCAGCCGGAAAATCTTCCGTTCGTATCGGCTGACGAGTTCCTCGAACGCCCCCAGGTCTCCCGCCTTCGCCGAGGCCACCAGCGCGGGTTCGTCCTCCCGGACAATCGTAGAGGGAATCGGCTTGGATTCGGGTGTGCTCACGCTGGCTCCGAGGATAACATCAATCGCCATACAACGGCTCAACCGCTCGAAGCGTCCCGCGCTGCACGTTGGTGCGCCCATGTTCTGCCCCATGCTATTGGACTCACTTCGCGGCTCTTGGATGCAGAACTATTTCCTCCCATGCTTCTGCTCGGCGCACGCCGCTCGAACGCTGGCTGAGCGTAATGGCTCCCTATTGACAACGGGCCTCCGCCGGACTACAGTATCGAACGAACGTTCGACTAATTCTTATGCCACGCTCCAACCCCGCGCAGACCGACACGCCTCCCAACAAGCTCAAACATATTCTTGGGCACGCGGCCCGCGTATTCTCAGAAAAGGGCTTTGAAGGGGCTTCGATCCGCGATATCAGCCGGGCCAGCCGCGTTTCGTTGGCCGGCCTGTACTACTATTTCGAAAGCAAGCAAAAACTCCTTTATCTCATTCAATCCAATGCATTTACAAGCATTCTAAGGCGGCTCGAAGAGCGCCTGGAAGCGGCCCAGAAGCCGGAACAGCGGCTGCGCATCCTGATCAGCAATCACATCGAGTATTTCTTGCGCAATCCCCTCGAAATGAAGGTGCTGGCTCACGAAGAGGATGCCCTGGAAGCCCCTTACAGGAAGGAACTTCTTGAAATCAAGCGGCGGTACTACGAAATCGCCCGCGCCATCTTCGACGACTTGCGCCGCGAAGGAGAAACCGGGCGCATTAATCCCCGTGTCGCGGTGCTCAGCTTGTTTGGCATGATGAACTGGGTCTATAAATGGCATAACCCCAAGGTGGATCCGCACGCCGAGGCCCTGGGAGACGCCATCGCGGGTATTTTTCTGCACGGAGTCTGCAATGGGAAGTCCGAGAACGGCGCGCGGACGCAACTCCTGCGCGACCGTTCTGCGGAACAGCGCGTTCGGGCCGCGGGCTAACGAAATGGCTTTTGAAATTCACAACTGATCTTGAGCGACGGAGGAGCGTGATGGCAACGACGCAAGTGGTGGAACAGAAAGAACTGGTTCGTTACCGCGTGGACAACGGCATCGCCATTCTGGAGCTGGATGATCCGCCGGCGAATACCTATACCTACGAAATGATGCAGCAGCTCGACCGCAGCATTCTCCAGGCGCGCATGGATGAGAGCGTCCACGTGATGGTGCTGCGCGGCGCAGGCAACAAGTTCTTCTCCGCCGGGGCCAGTATCCCCATGCTGTGCAAGGCGGACCCCACGTTCAAATACTATTTTTGCCTGCATGCCAATGAGACTCTCAGCCGCTTGGAGCAGACCCCCAAGCTGGTGATTGCCGCGCTGAACGGTCACACCGTCGGCGGCGGCCTGGAAATTGCCTTGGCCTGCGACATTCGCATCGCGCGCCAGGAAGCCGGCAAGATCGGCCTGCCCGAGGTCAACTTGGGCGTGCTGCCGGGCACGGGCGGAACGCAGCGGCTCTCTCGTGTGGTGGGACGGGCGCGCGCCCTCGAGCTGATGGCCACTGGCCGCACCTTCAGCTTCGAAGAAGCCCTCGAGTGGGGTTTGGTCCATTACATCTACGACCGCGACACTTTCTGGGATGACGTGATGGCCTACGCGCGCCAGTTCTGTCCGCCCAACAAGGCCTCGCGAGCGGTCGGCCGCATCAAGCGCGCGGTTGTTACCGGATCGGAAATTCCCTTTGCAGAAGCGCTGGGCGTTGAGCGGGAACTGCAGCAACTGCTTTTCACCAGCGAAGATGCCAAGGAGGGTCTGGCCGCCTATGTCGAGAAGCGGCAAGCCCAGTTCAAAGGCAAGTAGGCTAGGCCGCGCAGGAGTGCCCCGGGAAGGAGTTCGGGGCGTCTTTCGCGAGCGCCGGATTTCAGGGGGATGCCATGGCTTCAGCAGCGCAAGTGCAAGTCAAGCCGGGGAAACTCTTCATCGGCGGCAAGTGGCTGGACGCCGCGTCCGGGAAGACGTTTCCGACTGTGAACCCCGCCACAGGGGAAACCATCACCGTCCTCGCCGAGGGCGACGAGCGCGATGCAGCCGCTGCCGTGGATGCGGCTTTTGCGGCGTTTCACTCCGGCCCATGGCCGGAGATGAGCGCCTCGGATCGTGGCAGGATTCTCTGGCGAATCGGCGACCTCATTGACAAGTACAACGAAGAGCTCGGCACGCTCGAGACTCTCGACAACGGCAAGCCCATCTTCGAGTCGCGCCAGGTGGACATGCCCATGGTCGCCGAGGTGTTCCGTTACTACGCCGGGTGGGCCACCAAGATTCATGGCGAGACCGTTCCGGTGAAAGGACCGTTCCTGAACTATACCTTGCGCGAACCTTTGGGCGTGGTGGCCGCCATCGTGCCCTGGAATTTTCCGCTCTTACTGGCGTCGTGGAAAGTAGCCCCCGCGCTGGCCGCCGGAAACACCGTCGTCCTGAAGCCTGCGAGTTGGACGCCGCTGACTGCGCTGCGCCTGGCGGAGATTTGTCAGGAAGCGGGAGTTCCCGACGGCGTGGTCAACGTGGTGACCGGCCCCGGCACAACTCTCGGCAAAGCCCTGGTGCGGCATCCTAAGGTGGCCAAAGTCGCCATCACCGGAGAGACGAAAACGGGCCAGGAAATTCTGCGGGACTCCGCCGATACGCTCAAGCGCGTCACCCTGGAGCTGGGCGGCAAGTCTCCGAATATCGTGTTTGCCGACGCCGACCTCGATGCCGCCGTGCGCGGCGCCACCATTGGCATTTTCTACGGCAAGGGCGAAGTCTGCGCGGCGGGCTCGCGGCTGTTCGTGGAAAAGAAGATCCATGACGATTTCATGCAGAAACTGGTGGACCGTGCGAAAAAGGTCCAGCCCGGCGACCCGCTCGACCCCAAAACGCGCTTCGGCGCGTTGGTGAGCGAACGCCAGATGAAGACGGTGCTCGGCTACATCGAAAAAGGAAAATCCGAAGGCGCGAAGCTCGTTGCCGGCGGCGAACGCGCCAGCGTCGGCAATGGCAAGGGCTGTTTCCTTCAACCCACCATCTTCGATGGCGTGCGGAACGACATGACCATCGCCCGCGAGGAGATTTTCGGGCCGGTGCTTGCGGGAATCGAATTTGGCGAAATGGACGAAGCCATCCGCCTCGCCAACGAAACCCAATATGGGCTGGCCGCGGCGGTGTGGACGCGCGACATCGGAAAAGCGCACCGCGTGGCCCGCAAGCTGCAAGCCGGAACCGTGTGGATCAACACCTACAACAATTACGACGCCGCGGCGGGCTTTGGCGGTTACAAAATGAGCGGCTACGGCCGCGAACTCGGCATGCACGCTCTCGAACACTATACCCAGGTGAAGAGCGTGTGGGTGAATCTGGCGTAGATGCGCACCCTGCCAGACTATCTTCGCCGGGGCATGCGCCTGGTCATTGTGGGGTGCAATCCCGGCGAACAATCGGCGCGCCTCGGTCACTACTACGCTGGCCGCGGAAATTTGTTCTGGCCGCTGCTGTACGACTCCGGGATTGTGCCGGAGCCGCTCGAGTACAGAGACGACATGCGCGTGATTGAATTTGGCGTGGGCCTGACGGATTTGGTGAAGCGGCCCACGCGCGGCGTCGAGGAAATCGCGCGGCAGGAATTTGCCGAGGGCCGCATCATCCTGTCGCAGAAGCTCGAGGAATACACGCCGCGCATCATCGGGTTCAACGGCAAGATTGTTTTTGAGATGTTCGCGCAGCGGCCTTGCAAGCTGGGCTTGCAGAAGGAAAAGCTCTACGGCGCGCAAGTGTTTGTCTTGCCTTCCAGCAGCGGGCAGAACGCCGTGGGGCGCGGGCCCAAGTTGCGCTATTTCCGCCAACTCGCCAAGGTATTGAAGAGCCTGGCGAGCTGACGCCGCCTATTACGGGGTACTCCGATGACCATGGCCAACGCTGCTCAACCCGCTTCCGCCGGCGCGCTCGTCCTCGAGACCCGCGATGCGGGCGTGCTTACGTTGACGTTGAATCGTCCCGACCGCTTGAACGCGCTCAATCCCGAACTGGGCGTTGCACTGAGCCAGGCGGTCGCCCAGGCGGCGCACGACCCCGCCGTGCGCGTGGTGGTCCTCACCGGTGCGGGCCGCGCCTTCTGTGCCGGAGGCGATCTGGCCGCCATTCAGGACGCCCGCAACCGCGGTGCGGTTGCCGAACTCGAACCGCTGTTGCGCGCCGGGCAGAAAATGGTTCTGACCCTGCGCACGATGCGCCAGCCGGTGATCGCCGCGGTCAACGGAGCCGCCGCCGGCGGGGGAATGAACATCGCGCTCGCCGCAGACATTCGCATCGCCGCCGAAAACGCCGTTTTTGGCCAGAGCTTCGCCAAAGTGGGACTCTTTCCGGACTACGGCGGCACGTTTCTGCTGCCGCGTCTTGTCGGCGAATCGCGCGCCGCAGAAATGTTTTACACCGGGGAGCTGATGGACGCGCAAACGGCCCTGCGTATGGGCGTCGTGAATCACGTCGTGCCTGCGAACCATCTCGCCGCGGAAACTCGTGCCCTGGCCAACAAGATCGCTCAGGGACCGCCGCTCCCGATTCGCCACGCGAAACAGGTTCTGTTCGGCAAGGATCGGGATGAACTCGAGCGCGCGCTGGAATTCGAGGTGCGCACCCAGATGGAGCTTTTCCGCACGGAGGATTGCGGCGAAGCCCTTCGCGCGTTCTTCGAGAAGCGCGCGCCAAAGTTTCAAGGCCGTTAGCACGCAGAGCGGCCGGTGAATTCGCAAGGATTACGTCCGGGGTGCACGAATCTCGAGCCACGGAGACGCAGGAGGAACGCAGACTATGCCGGCAACACGCATTTCAACGTTTGACGACTGGGTGGACCTCTTCCGGGTCTGGCAAAAAGACATCGGGGTGGCTTACCCGGAGGTGGTCAATTACCAGTTCGAGGCCAAGTTTGGCCCCACGCGCTCGAACGAAATCGAATTTGGCGCGTACAAGGGCCGTCCGAAGTGGGAAAAGATCATCCAGATTCCCGACCAGCGCATGCGCGATGCGTTGCTGAACCTGATCGTCTATCAGGGCGACACCGAGTTCGCTTCCGTCGAGCAGCAGCGCCGCCTGTTCGAAAACTCGCCCAGCGAGCACGACCGCCAGTCGCTCTGCCGCGTCGTGACCGAAGAGATGCGCCACGGCTGGCAGATGTGCCATCTGCTGATCAGCCACTTCGGCTACACCGGCCGCGTCGAAGCCCAGAAGATGCTCGAGCGGCGTGCCTTTGACCAGAAGCGGCTCCTCGGCGCCTTCAATCAGGACGTCAACAACTGGCTCGACTTCTTCACCTACACGGATTTTGTGGACCGTGACGGCAAGTATCAGCTCACCATGCTGAGTTATTCGGGATTTGCCCCCCTCGCGCAATCCATGATCCCCATGCTCAAAGAGGAGTCCTTCCACCTGGGCACGGGGCAGGACGGCGTCAAGCGCATGGTCAAGGCCGGCGTTTTGCCGCTCCACATCATTCAGAAATACATCAACAAATGGATTCCCGTGAGCCTCGATCTGTTTGGCGTGGACCACTCCAGTTCGGCGCACTGGTTCTACGTTTGGGGGCTGAAGGGGCGCTTCGATGAGCCGCAAGCCAGGCAGGAAGCCGACCTCGAGCGCATGAACGAGCACAGCCGCGAGTTGTATCATCTCGAATGCAAGAAGCTCGTCGAGCAAATCAACAAGAATGTTGCGCCCGGCCAGCCGCTGCTCTACGTCCCCGACATCAAGTTCAACCGGTATATCGGCGAGTCCGCCGGCCAGCCCTACAGCGTGACCGGCGAGTTGCTGAGCGCGCGAGAGTACGAATCGCACCGCCGCGAAGTGCTCCCGCAGCCCATGGATGTAAAGCTGGTCAACGAAATCCAGGCCACCGAGCCCATGTGGATTTCACCGAAGGGAACCATCCAATAACGGCGAAAGCGCACACCGCTGCCTTAGGCAGCCCCGCAGCAACAGACTCCGGACGCGGCTATTCGCCCAGTGAGCTGATGGTCGCGGCCGCGGCCCGCGAAATTCGCGACGGCGAATGGGTCTTCGTCGGCATGCGTCTGCCGATGCTGGCGTTCCTCGTGGCCAAGCGCACGCATGCGCCGGGCGCGATCGGCCTCTACGAGAACGGCGTGATCCGCGAGCATCCCGCGCCCGAGCTTCTCTACACCATGGCCGATCCGCCGAATCTGCGCGGCGCAACGCAGTGCGGCACCATGCTGGACGTGATGAGCCTGTTGCAACAGGGACGCGTGAACGTCGGCTTCCTCGGCGCGGCCGAAGTGGATCGCTTCGGCAACTTGAACACCACCTGGGGAAGCCGCGAGGGGCAAAAGGTCCGCCTGCCGGGCTCCGGAGGCGCCTGCGACATCGCCTGCCTCTCGCAGCGCACCGTCGTTCTTCTTGAGCACACCCGCGCGCGGCTCGTTGAGCGCGTGGCCTACATCACTTCACCCGGAAACGGCTCCGGGAAGAATTGGCGGCGCGCGCAAGGTTTGCCGGCCAGGTCTGGCCCTTCCGCCGTGATCACCACGCTCGGCGTGTTGCGTTTCGATGCCGGCGGCGAAGCAATGCTCAGCTCGATTCACCCCGATGTGCAATTGGAAGATGTGCGGGCCAACACCGGCTGGCCTCTGCGCGTTTCCGAAGAGCTGCGCGAGACTCCGCCGCCAAGGGCGGAAGAACTCTCCGCCATGCGCGAAATCGACCCCCACGGTTTCTGGACAAGAAAATGAGCAACGCCGCGCCAGACCGTACTTCGAAAATGATGAGCATGCAGCAAGCGGTCGCACAGCACGTGCCCGACGGCGCCTCCGTCCTGCTGGGCGCGCAGCTCGAGCAGATGATTCCCTTTGCCGCGGGACACGAAATGATTCGTCAGCGCAAACGGAATCTGGCGCTCGTCGGACCAATCTCCGACATTCTGTTCGACCAGATGATCGGAGCGGGCTGCGTTGCGCGCGTCCAGGCAGCGTGGGTCGGAAACGTTTCCGCGGGAATGGGCTATTGTTTTCGCCGCGCCATCGAACAAAGCGTTCCCCGCGCGGTAGAAATGGTGGACTACTCAAATTTCACTTTGGCGCTTGTGTTGCATGCCGGCGCACTCGGCGTGCCGTTTCTTCCCACCTACTCGACACTGGGGAGCGATTTGCTCAAGAGCAACGGTGAAATGCGCGAGTTTGGCTCGCCCTTCAGCGGTGAAAAACTTGTCGCCGTGCCTGCGCTCACGCCGGACGTAGCCGTCATCCACGCGCAGCGCGCCGACAAACATGGCAATACGCACATTTGGGGAAATCTCGGCGTGGCCGTGGACGGTGCGCGCGCCGCGAAGAAAGTGATCGTCGTCGTGGAGGAAATCGTCGAGCCCGAAGTCATTGCCTCCGACCCGAACCGCACGGTCATCCCCGGGTTTCTTGTGACCGCCGTGGTTCACGAACCGCGCGGCGCGCATCCCTCGCCGGTGCAAGGTTATTACGGGCGCGACCACGCCTTTTTCCACCAGTATCACGAGCAATCGCGCAAGCTCGAAGACTTCCAGAAGTGGCTCGACCGCTGGGTGCTCGGCATCCGCAGCCGCGGCGAATACGTCGAGCAACTCGGCGAATGCCGCGTGGAATCGCTCGGCGTCCGCGAGCATGCCTATTCCGCTCCGGCCGATTTCGGCTACTAGACGGAAGCAAGCGGTTCGGGAGGATGGACGCCAGGATGGCCAGGATGAAAATCAAGTTTTTGCACAAGCCCACATGAACCTCCTGCCGCAATGCAAGAGGTCTCTTGCAGAAGGCCGGTGGCGTGCTGGAGTTCCGCGACCTCAACAAAGAAAGATTGACCGTCGAAGAGCTCGACAAACTTATTGGAGATCGGGATTACAAACTGTTCTTGAACGCGCGAAACGACCTCTATCGCGCGCGCAACATGGGCCAGAATCCGCCGTCGCGCAGCGAGGCGCTGAAGCTGATGGCGCGCGAGCCGAACTTGATCCGCCGCCCGGTGGTGATTCGCGGTGAAACGATTGTTCTTGGATACGACGAAGAGGCGCTCAAGAAGCTGGTGAAATGAACCGTTTGCGCGCGGGCCGCCCCCAGGGGGTGTCCGCACCCAGGAAGACCGCAGGACGATGACGAAAGAATTGATCCAATTGAAAGTGAACGGCGAGACGCGGGAAGTCGCCGTTCCGCCTTGCAAATTGCTTCTGGACGTGTTGCGCGAAGACCTGGGCCTCACCGGCTCGAAGCGCGGCTGCGACGATTCAAGCTGCGGCGCCTGCGCCGTCCTCGCCGATGGCGTGCCGATTCTCGCCTGTGTGGCGATTGCCTCCTGCTATCAGGATGTCGAGATCACCACCGTCGAGGGCATCGCCCCGCCCGGTGAGTTGACGCCGCTCCAGGAAAGTTACGCCGCCGCGGGCGGCTCGCAATGCGGGTTCTGCTCGCCGGGGTTTTTGATTTCTATCAAGGCGTTGCTCGACCGCAACCCCAATCCCTCCGACGAAGAAATCCGCGACGCGCTTTCTTCGAATCTCTGCCGCTGTACCGGCTACATGCAAATCTACGAATCGGTGAAGCTGGCCATGACGCGCGGCGGGACGCGCGCGGCAGCCACTCCTGCGCCGGTAGGGCGTTAAACCATGGCCCCGCTCTCCATCATCGGAAAACCTCTCCCCATGACCGATTCGCCGGGCAAGGTTACCGGCTTCGGCAAGTACGCCGACGATTTGTCCGTCCCTGGGATGTTGATTGGAAAGATTCTGCATTCCCCTCACGCGCATGCGCGGATTCGCTCCATCAACGCTTCGAAGGCGCTGGCCATTCCGGAAGTGAAAGCCGTGGCCACCGGGCAAGACACCCGCATTCCCTACGGCATTCTTCCCATCGGTCACGACGAGCGCGCGCTCGCGCTCGACAAAGCCCGCTACATCGGTGACAACGTCGCTGCCGTGGCTGCCGCCACGCAGGAAGCCGCCGAGCGCGCCCTGGATCTTCTCGCCGTGGACTACGAGGTTCTTCCGGCGTGGCTCGATCCGCTGGAGTCCATGAAGGCAACAAGTGCATGGATTCACGACGAGAAGCCCAACAACATCGAGAAAGAATATCACCACGAGTTCGGCGATCCCGCCAAAGGCTTCGCCGAAGCGGCGTTTGTCCGCGAGGAGCGTTACTTCGCCGGCGAAGTCAATCACGCCGCCATGGAGCCGCACTCGACCCTTGCCATTTGGGAGCCCGACGGGCGCCTGACCGTGCATTCTTCCACGCAGGTGCCCTATTACCTCCACCGCACCATCGCCGAAGTCTGCGAGATGCCCATGAGCCGCATCCGCGTAATCAAGCCCATGGTCGGCGGCGGCTTCGGCGGAAAAAGCGAAGTGATTCCGCTTGAGGTGATTGCTCCGGTGCTGGCCGTAAAGGCCGGGCGCCCGGTGAAAATCACCTACACCCGCGAGGAGGTGTTTCTCGCGCATCGCGGCCGCCCCATCACCATTGTGGATTTGAAGATGGGCATCACGCGCGAAGGAAGAATCTCCGCCGTCGCGGCGCGCGTGGTCCAGGACGGCGGCGCCTATTGCGGCTATGGACCTGTCACGGTCCTTTACTCCGGCGCGCTTCTGGGCGCGATCTACGACATTTCCAACGTGCGCTACGACGGCTTCCGCGTCCTGACCAACAAACCCGCGTGCGGCGCAATGCGCGGGCACGGCACGGTCAATGTCCGCTTCGCGTTTGAGTCCATGCTCGACGCTCTGGCGCATGACGCGCGTCTCGATCCCGCCGAAGTGCGCCGCCGGAATCTCTTGAAGGCCCCTTGCGTGACCGTGAACGGCCTGCGCGTGACCAGTTACGGCTTGCCCGAGTGCATTGAAAAAGTCGTCGAGCGTTCGGGCTGGGCGGAGAAAAAAGGCAAGCTGCGCCCGGGCCGCGGGATCGGCCTGGCGTGCAGCCATTACGTCAGTGGCGCGGCGAACCCCATCATCCGTTCCAACATGCCGCACACCACGGTCAACATAAAAATCGACCGCGACGCCGCGGTGACCATTTATACCGGCGCTTCCGAGATCGGCCAGGGCTCCGACACCATGCACGTGCAAATCGCCGCGGAAATCCTGGGCATCCGGCCCGGGCGCGTGCGCCTGGTCGCGGCAGACACCGAGCTTACTCCTGTGGATCTCGGAAGCTATTCCAGCCGCGTGACCTTCATGGCCGGCAACGCCTGTCTGGCTGCCGCAAAGAACATCCGCGAACAGATTTTTGCCGCGGTCGCCAAAAAATTTGGCTGCGACTCTGCGCAGCTCGATGCGCGCGACGACTTCATCTTCGTCAAACAGGATCCGCGCTTGCGCATCGTCTTTGATGAGGCCGTCGTCCTGGCCATCAATTTCCATGGTGCGCTCGTCGCGCAGGGCTCCTACACCCCGCCGGAAGAAGCGCGTGGAGGAAAACACAAAGGCGGAGGCGTCGGACCGTCTCCTTCCTATAGTTATAGCGCCCAGGTCGCGGAGGTCTCCGTGGACGCCGAAACCGGCCAGGTCACCGTCGAACGCATCGTCGCCGCTCACGATTGCGGCAAGGCCCTTAATCCCGTGACCGTCGAAGGCCAGGTCATCGGCTCGGTGTACATGGGCTTGGGGCAGGCCGTCCAGGAAGAGATGGTTTGGGAGAATGGCCGGCTGATGAATCCGTCGCTCCTCGAATACCGGATTCCCTCGACGCTGGAGACGCCGCGCATCGAATCCATCATTGTCGAAAGCGAAGACCCCGAAGGTCCGTTTGGCGCGAAAGAAGCCGGTGAAGGCTCGCTGGCGGCCACCATACCTGCGGTCGCCAACGCCATCTACGACGCCGTGGGTGTGCGCATCAATACGCTGCCCATCACTCCGGAAAGAGTGCTTGCCGCATTGCGCGAAAAGGAGAAGCAAGAGCGGGCCCGCGGCAATGGCAAGGGCGGTGGACGATGAGCCTTTCGGAAGCGCGCGTCCTCCGCCCAAAGACAACCGAAGAGGCGATCGGCATTCTGGCCGAGCACGGTGCCGCAGCCATGCTCGTCGCCGGGGGAACCGATGTCATTCCTAACCTGCAAATGAAGCTCTTTAGCCCGCGCGCTCTCGTGGACATCAAGCCGATTCGCTCCTTGCGCGGCATTGCCCTCCAGGATTCCGGGATGCTGCGAATCGGCGCGCTCACCACGCTCACCGAAATTGCCGAATCCCCGCTGATTGCGGAAAAGTATCCGGTCCTCTCCAGCGCCGTAAAAACCATCGCTGGCCCTCTGCAGCGCAACATGGGAACCATCGGAGGCAATTTGTGCCTGGAAACGCGCTGCCGCTGGTACAACCAGTCTTACTTCTGGAGAAAATCGCTGGGCGGTTGCCTGAAGAAGGATGGCCCGATCTGTCACGTGGCTCCCGGCGGGAGCCGCTGCTGGGCGGTTTGGTCGGGCGATTCTGCGCCGGCCTTGCTGACCCTCGATGCCGAGATCGAAATCGCGGGCCCCAAGGGCGTGCGCCGTATTCCTCTCAAGGATTTCTATCTCAATGACGGCATAAACCGCATCGCGCTGAATAGCGGCGAGCTCCTGACCGCGGTCCGCATTCCGCCGCAAAGTGCCGGCCGCCGGGGGATTTATCACAAACTGCGCATCCGCAATTCCATTGATTATCCGCTTGCGAGCGTTGCGGTGGCCATGGATATGGACGCTTCCGGAGTGTGCCGCTTGGCGCGCGTAGCCGTCGGCGCTGTGAATCCGGCTCCTTTGCTCGTTCCTCAGGCTGGCGAGTGGCTCGTGGGCAACCGCTATTCTCCCGAGTTGATCGAGCGAGTCGCGCACGCCGCAATTCAAACCGGTAAGCCGCTCACCACGTCCGCTTCAACTCCCGTCTATCGCCGCGACATCCTCCGCGTGTTTACGCGGCGCGCCCTCGAACAGGCCTGGAACCTGCGCGGTAACCTGCCCGCTTCTCCGGCGGCGGATTGAGGCAACGTGATCCCCGTCATTGATATTCACATTCACATCCAGCCTCTGCACCTGTTCAAGCCGCAGGCGCTCGAGCTGGTCAAGCGCGGACGCCGGGATTATGCCGATATCGAGCGCTTCGTCGCTGACCCCGCTGCCTTCTTGAAATTTCTGGACAGCATCGGCGTCGAGCGCGCGGGTCTCATCAACTATGTCAGCCCAGAGGTCATCGGCTTTCCGCCCGAAGTGAATGACTGGGTCGCCGGCTATTGCTCGGCGGCGCCGGACCGGCTGATTGCCTTCGGCTCCGTGCATCCCAAATTCGTTCCCGATCCGGGTGCGGAAGTGGACCGTCTGGCGAAGCTCGGCATTCGCGGATTGAAGATTCATCCCTCCCACCAGGTTTTTTCGCCCAATTCCTATCGCGATGGATTTGGCCCCCTGGCCGCGGTTTACGCCCGCGCGCAGGCCAACGGCATGCCCGTAATGATCCACACGGGCACTTCGATTTTTCCGGGCGCGCGGAACGTTCACGCGCAACCCATGCTGGCCGACGATGTCTGCATCGATTTTCCCGATCTCGTGGTGATCCTCGCGCACGGCGGCCGTCCGCTGTGGATGAACGAGGCTTTTTTTCTCGTTCGGCGTCACAAGAACATGCATATGGACATTTCCGGAATTCCGCCGCTGAAGTTGTTGGAATATTTTCCGCGTCTGGAAGAAATCGCCGGCAAGGTCCTCTGGGGAACCGACTGGCCCGGCCCGGGCGTCCCGGAAATTCAGCGCAACCTCAAACAGTTCCTGGCGCTCCCTCTGAAAGAAGACACCCAGCGCAAGATTCTGTACGATAATGCAGCGCGTCTGTTCCCGAAAAACCGCTGACCTGCAATCGAGAGAACCATGGACGGAAGAGAATTCGTCGAGCGCCTTCGCAGCGAAAACGATTTCCTGCTCGCCAAGCTCGATGTTCCACCGGTGCTGAGCGGGCTGGCGCTGGAGGGCCGCGGAGGAGCGATGGCTCCGCTCGCCGCGCTGTTGAAGATGGCGCTGAAAAACGAAATGGAAGCCGCCGTCATCGCTGCCGAATGGGTGGCCTCCACCCCGGAAATCGAGGTTAAGCTCGTCTTCGCATGTCATGCCGGCGACGAGGCCCGGCATTATCAGATCCTGGAAGAAAAGGCGCGGGCCCTGGGCGTGCACCTTCAGGGCTTCGATCC
Organism: Candidatus Acidiferrales bacterium; assembly: GCA_035631855.1. GTDB lineage: Bacteria > Acidobacteriota > Terriglobia > Acidiferrales > UBA7541 > DASQHY01. The sequence continues at coordinate 8,743 of DASQHY010000096.1, read as the reverse complement.
GTTGAGCCCCGAAAGCCCGGTTCTTACCTATCTTCGCACGCTCAAAACGACAGTCGAACGAGTCTCAGCCGCCTTGGTCGCGCGCGAGGCCATGGGACGCAGGCGGAACATCCAGTTCTTGAAGTTTCTGGAAGCGGTGGGCCAGAAGGAGATCGCCAGGCTCTACCAGGATGTGATCAATCCGGACGAAGACAAGCATCATCAAGCGGGATGCGCAGTTTTGGCGAAGCTGGCCTTGACCCCGCCGGCGCAGGAACAGGCCCGGCGCGCCTGCAAGCGTCTGCTCGAAATCGGCGATCAGGCGCGAACCTTGACGATGGAAAGAACCGGGGCGCCGGTTGTGCCAGGCTGCTGAAAACCTGCAAACCGCATCTTCACCCGAGGCGGGGCTCATGCAAGTAAAGACCATTGCGGTCATCGGTGCCGGAACACTGGGGCGCGGCATTGCCAGCGCCGCCGCGCTGGGCGGTTATCGAACCATTTTGGAAGACGCATCTTCTCCGGCGCGCGAACAGGGAATGACGTGGATTCAGCAGTCGCTTGACGAGGGAGTCGCGTGCGGAAAGACCACTCCGCAACAGAGAGACATTGCACGGGCGCAACTGTCCACAGCGCGTTCGGTCGAAGAAGTGTGCCGCGAGGCCGATCTCGTGATCGAAGCGGTTCCCGAGGAGATGGAGATCAAAATCGAGATCTTCACGATTCTCGACAAGTTCGCCAAGCCCGGCGCCATTTTCGCCAGCACTACGTCTTCACTCTCCATCACGGAAATGGCTGCGATCACCTTTTGCCCCGACAAGTGCGTTGGAATGCGCTTCCTCGATCGCGTGCCGGAATCGAAGCTGCTGGAAATTGTTCGCGCACCAGAAACTTCCGGCGACACCGTCGAAACTTGCCGTGAAGTAGGCCGCCGCATGGGCAAGGAAGTGGTTGTGGTGCGTGAATCGCTGGGATTGATTGCGGCGGCTTCTTCGCCCGCAAAGAAGTCTGCAGATTGATATCGCTGAGCGGTGTAACAAACCTCCTATGGCGCTGGAACACAAAATCGTTCTGATGCAGGGTGATCTGACGGAGATGGACACCGATGCCATCGTCAACGCCGCCAACAACGATCTCATCCTCGGAGGCGGCGTCGCGGGAGCCATCCGGCGAAAGGGCGGGGATGAGATTCAGCGCGAGTGCAACGCCATCGGAAGCATTCCCGTGGGAGGTGCGGCGCTCACCGGCGGCGGGCGCCTCAAGGCGCGTCACGTGATTCATGCCGCAAGCATGTCACTGGGCGGAGCTACGACGGCCGCGGCCCTGCGCAGCTCGACGGCGCATTCTTTGCGCATCGCCGCGGAAAAGGGGTTGCGGACCATTGCCTTCCCCGCCGTCGGAACAGGCATCGCCGGATTTCCTCTCGAGCAATGCGCGCAGATCATGCTCGGCGAAGTGGTTCAGCATTTCAACCGCCCGACATCGCTCGACAAAGTTTACTTTGTTCTCTTTGACCAGGCTGCGCTCTCCGTCTTTCAGAAGGTCTGGCAAGAGCTTCAGCGGGAGAACACCAAGCGCGCGGAGGCGCCTTGACCGGGCCCAGCGATCTCGCCGAGCGTGTCCGCGAAGAGCTCCGGCAGTACGAGCATCCGCTGTTCGCGTTTTCCGCTTCGGCGTCTCCCGAAGGTGTTCAGGTGGGAATCCGTTTCAAACCGGAAGCGCCGCCCGTCCACGAATATTTCTTTCTTCTTCGTCCGCGCGAGATCGAGCACAAGCAATTCCCCTGGATGCTTCAGAAGCAGCTTTACGACTGCCTCCACGATTACGTCGTCGAGATGTTCACGCGCAATCCGCAGAGGAAAGACTGATGGCCCAGGCATCCCGCTCACTGGCGCGCCCGCCCCTGGTGGATTTGCTAGTCCGCCGAATCCAGTCCTCGGGGCCAATGACCTTCGCGGATTACATGCGCGAGTGTCTTTACCATCCGCTGTACGGCTACTACAGCCGCGCCGAGTCGCGGCGGTTCGCTGACTACTACACCAGCGTGGACGTTCATCCCATCTTCGGGCGTCTCATCGCGCGCCAGCTTGCAGAGATGTGGGAAGCGCTAGGGAAGCCGGAATGCTTCTGCGTGGTGGAAGCCGGCGCGGGAACGGGTCGGCTTGCGGGACACATACTCGATTTCGCCCGGGGCGAGTTGTCGTCGTTCTATGCGGCGGTTCGTTACATCGCCGTCGAGCGCTCGGCCGCGCGCCGCGAGGCGCATGCAGCGCAACTCGCGCGTCATCTCGATGCGGGGCGCTGCGTCTCGGCGGCGGAAATCCCGGCGAAGATTCCCGAAGGATGTATCTTCTCGAACGAGCTGCTGGATGCTTTGTCGGTGCATCGCGTGATCTGCCGGAACGGCGCGCTCCACGAGGTATTCGTCGGGCTGAGAGACGATGCGCTCTGCGAGCGGATCGCTCCTCTCTCTACGTGCGCCATCGCCGAATACTTTGCGGCGCTGGGAGTCCATCTCGCCGAAGGCCAGCAAGCGGAGGCGGGGCTCGAAGCGTGCGACTGGATTCGGGAGATCGCCAGGAGGCTCGGCCGAGGGTTTGTCATGACCATCGACTACGGCCACGAAGCCGGCGAGCTGTACAACGAGCGTCATTTGCGCGGCACGATGCTGGCGTATCGCGGGCATCGGAGCGGCGAGGACTTTCTGGCGCTGCCCGGAGAACAGGATCTCACCGCGCACGTGAACTTCTCCGCGCTGGATGTTTGGGGGCGGGGCGCGGGACTGGAGAAAGCCGGGCTGGTTTCGCAGTCCAGTTTCCTGATGGCGCTGGGAGAAGGAAACGAGTTTGCGGACCTTTACGACGCGGGACAGACGGAGACGGAAAAACTGCGCGCCAGGCTGCTGCTGAAGAATTTAATTTTTCCGGAAGGAATGGGCGAGACCTTTCAGGTGATGATCCAGCACAAAGGAATGGCCCGGCCGCGGCTGACCGGATTGAATTTTCTCTCTTCCGCTCCCCGAAAGATTTAGTCTCCCGCGCCGCTGCCCGGCGTTGCGGCCGGGAGCGCACCGGGTTCCTTGTAGGGGCTCTTCAGAAGTTTTTCCACTTCGGCCTGCGCTCCGCCGGTATCGTCGTTGGTTTGTTTGGCCTTGCCGTATTCGTTGACGGCGCGCTCGCGCTGCCCGCTGATATCGAAAATCTTGCCCAAATAGATGTGCGACCAAACTTCGGTCCACTTGTCGCCCGGGTCGGGCACGGCGTCAATCGCCTCGCGGAAGGCGTTTGCGGAAGCTTGATAATTCTTCTGGTAAAAGAAAGCCTCACCCATGCGGAAATGCGCGAGAGCGCTATTCTTCTGGATTTCCAGGGCGTGCTGGTATTGCCCGATGGCGTCGTAGTAGCGGCCCTGTTCGGCGAGCTCCTCGCCGCGGGCAATGGAGGCGCGCAGACGAAGCTTCGCGCCGGCCTTCAGAATGTTGTTGTTGGGATCGAGGACGATGCCGCCGGGCTTGGGTCGGCCGAAGGTATCAATGGAGAAGGACGAGCTCTGGCCGACCACATCGATGGTCTTGAATTCCGGATTTCCTTCGGTGTCCACGCGGATCTCCAGAGGCATATGAAAGGTTTCCAGATCTTGTTTGATGGTGCCAAAAATCTGGAAGCCCTTCTTGGTCCTGTAAATGATGTAATCGAGCTTAAGCTCGGGCACGCCGGTGGAATTCAGCCATTGCACAAAAAAGGGAGTCAGATTCACGTTGATTACTGCGGGAGCAGCAGGAGCGGTGGCAGGCGCCGGTGGCGCCGGAGTTTTTCCCGCAGCGGCGGTTGGCTCGGACGAAGGCAGCGCGGCGGCTGCGCCCGGCTTGGCGCCGGCCGTGGCCTTGGCCACGCCGGTTCCCGCCGGAGCGGGCTGCGCGTTGGCCGCCACGGGAGCTGCAGCGGCCGCCTTTGCCGCGGCCTGAGCTTTCGCTTCGGCGAGCGATTCGAAGTCGGCGATTGAGGCGCTCTTGCCCGCATACTTCGCATAAAAATCCTTCAGCAGCGCGTGGAACGCGTCGTCGCCGATCTGCGAGCGGAGCATGTGATACACCATGGCGCCTTTGTTGACGACCACGGAGCGGTAGTCGCTGGTGTAGGGTTCGAGGCGCTGCGCCTGCGCAATCGGCGCGGCGTCTTCGTACATCAGCGCGCCGACGGCAAAATCATCAATGGCTTTGGCCGCGGCTTGCTTGCTGGAAACGGCCTCGAGGTAGAGCGCTTCGGAATAGCGCGCCAAGCCATCGCTCAGCCAGACGTCGGCGGGAGTCGCCGGCACCACCTCGTTTCCCCACCACTGCTGGGCCACCAAGCGGGCAATGGTGCGGTCGCCGGTCTTGGGGTCCCAGGCATGCTGGCTGACCAGCAACAGGCCGGGGGCCGCGAAATCGCGAACGGTTCCGTCGGGAAGCTGGGCCAGAGTCATATCCGGGTCGGGAAGCGGGCCGAAGATGTCCGAGAATGTGGTGACCGCGCGGCCGACGTACGCCGCATAGGGCTTCGCGGTATTGGCGAGAGCCGGCGGAGCATACACGGAAACACTTACGCCTTCCGCCGGAGCCGGCACGATCTGGAGATTTCCCGCGACAAACGTGCCCACGGGCTCGGGCCGGTCGCATCGAAACGTGTAGGAATTCTGCGCGGGGACGTTTCCTTTGCCAGGAATGATGATCGGCGCTTCCGCCTTGCCCGTGCCGACGACGGCAAACTCCGCGGGCACCTGGATATGAAACACGGCGGTGTAGCGATTGGAAGGGAAGTTGGTCAACGGAAACCAGCGCGCGGGAAGCAGCAGGTAAGCTCCCTGCGAATTGATGGAGGCCAGACGAACGCCTTTCACGGGGCTGTTTTCTTCGTTGGCCAGCGGGCCGGAGTAGGCGAAGGTGAGAGTCACCTTGGCGCCCACGAGAGAAGGCTGCGGGAGCGTGGCGCGCACCATCAAAGGATTCTGGCCATCGCGGGCAAAGGGCACAGGCTTGCCATCGGAAGAGGTCACTTCCGTCACGCGCAGGTTGGGGTGCAGCTCGACCTCGACGTTGCGCGAGGCTTCGCTGGCCTGGAAATCAATTCTGGCGCGCGCGGTGATCCCCTGAGTGGCGGGATCGAGAGCGGCGGTGACATCGTAATGGGTGGCGCGGTAAGGCGCGGCGTGCGGCGCCTGGGCGCGCGCGTAGGCGCAGCCCAGAGCGAGCAAGAGCAAGAGGACGGCAGTTTGACGGGGTCGTGTTATGCGCAAGGTCGCCTCATCCTATCTAAGGTTCCCTATGTCCCATTACTAGGATACCAGAGTGGGGGGTCGGAGTTGTCCCGGAGAGCAGAGGTTGGGGGTTTGAGGTGGGACGTTGGAAAGCGATTGCCTGCGCAGCCAAGAGTGGCTGTGCCACCCTCATTCCTCTGCCGGGCAGCTTTTTGTGACCGGGCATCTGTAGCCCGGAGCCCAGCCCGGACCCCCTCCCCCCTATGTTTTTTGTAAGAGTATGATTCTACAGGGAGTTTAAGTCCTTTGTTTTTGTAAGAGTCGATTCTAAAGGAGTTACAGGCGCATTTTTCGTAAGAGCGGATTCTAAAGGACTTAGAGCCGAAAATTACACTGAACTGTAATTTACTGTTTGTGGAATTCAAGGATGAATTCGTGAGGCGTAACTGGCCGTCCATGACGCTCGGAAGGTCGGAGGCAGGAAGTTGGACGGAGACGGCCCTCGAGCAGACGCACAGGTAGCTTCGGGTGGTTCGGAGGCGACTTGCGGCCACGTGTCGTTTCCCTTTTTGCCGTTCCTACTGCGGTGTTCCCGGCGGCCCCTGACTTCGGGGTAGGGCTGAGGAGACTCCCTAGCAGGCGTCTGGCGATAACAACATAATAATAATGGCACACTAGACAGCAAAAATCAAGGTCTAATTTTGCGGGCCGGTTTGTGAAGATAGTCTCAGGAAGAGGCAGCTACAGGCGGCTTGGATTCGATGCGTTCGAGCGCCTGCCGTGCTCGTTTGCCATAGATGGAGCCGATGACGCTGTGGATAGGAGCGGCCAGAAAGAAAAGCAGCGCGGAATAGACGCCGATAGCGACCGGCACCAGCTTGGCAACCAAAGCAACGAAAACTCCGAGTCCCACGTCCGCGGCGTGGTGCACAACGGAACTTCGCGTCCTAACCGTCTCATACGAATTCAACTCCAACTCGGCGCGCTTGCTGTAAGCGTACCGATGAAGCAGGGCGAATACCGCGGAGACCGCACTGAACCCGACGCTGTAGATGGCGACGAGAGTAGTGACCTGCGATTCCCGAATGTCGAAAATGCGGCGGTCAACCGCCAATACTCCCCCGGTCAGTCCACCAATCGCCATGGTGAAGAGGAACTTAAGCGGATAGACGTAAAAGAGCACGACGAAGAGGAGAATGGAGTTGAGCGTGATGGCGTACTGTGTTTGCAGCCCGTATCGCCGGGAAAAGAGGTAGTGCCGGCGCCAGATCTGCGCCAGCAAAGCGAAGCAGATTGCAAAGGCGACAAATCCCTTCATCGCAGAGATGAGTTCCGCGTAAGTCCTTGGAACTTCCAGCGAGACGACCAGCAGGGTGACGGCAAAGGCAAAAACCGCATCGGTGAAGGCTTCCAGACGCGTGATCTCGCCACCGCGCCAGCGGAAGTGCGGTTCCGGAGGAACAAGCTCCCGGCCTACTAATTGGCGAATCATGGCCGGTTATTGTGCCATAGCATGCCCCACCGCCGGGGAATGAAGTGGCTTTGGTTAGTAGGCCAGGCCGGAGGCGGAGAAGAGCGGGCCGGGGGTCTTGCCTTCGGCGGCGGATTTGAGGCAGAACATCAATTCACCCCAGGTGGTGTTGCAGGAAATAAAGTAATCGGTTTCGGAGCGCCAGTCGGCGTGAACAAATTGAAGCAGGGTGCCGGCGTTGCTCGGCGCCAGCTTGAAAGAAATTCGTGTGGCGTCCCACTCCTTGCCGGAGAGGCACAGCCACTCGGCTTCCGCGGGAGCGACAATGCGCTTCGGTTGGAGGCGGTAGAGGGTCGAACGGTTGAAAAAGCCCAAGTCGAGAATGCCGTCCTTTCCAACTTCGGAGACGTCGGCGGCCCACCACTGAGAGAAGCCACGGCCAGAAGAGACCAGCGGGAAGACGCGATCCGGAGAGGCAGTAATGGAAATGGAATGGCGAATGTTGGGCATGTGGAGTGCGCTCCTTGGGGCCTGAGTGGCGAATGGCACTGGATGATGCGAGGGAAAGTGTACTTTACGCCGAGCTAATCGCAAACAGGTGCTGCGAGACAGGCCGAGCGGGAAATCTCTGCTGCACTCAAAAGGACAGACGCGAACGATGCGCGATCGCGACGTGGATTCTTCGGCGCGCAGTGCGCGCCTCAGAATGACAGCGGCGAGCGAGATGCAGCTTGGTAGCGCAAGCTTCCGTCTGTGAGGCACAGGCTGAAGCCTGTGCTACGGATTGAGGAAATGGTTTTCGATGCGGTATGATGCGCGGTTCGAAGCAGCTCGATAGGGGGAAACATGCAGCGACGATTGGGGATTCTCTTTGCACTACTTGGCGCGCTGGTCTCCAGCTTGGCCGGCGCGCAAACGGCTGCGGCGCAGGCGGGAGACAAACCCAAGCCAGCGAGTGCCGCGCCAGCCGCGAAGCAGGAACCGGCCAAGCCAGCGGCGGCGCCGGCTCCAGCGAAGAACGATTACAGCAACGGCGAGAACTGGCTATGCCGGCCGGGCCGGCAAGATGCCTGCGCGGTTGATGAGACGACCACGGTCGTTGCCGCCGACGGCAAGCTGACGCGCGAGACTTGGGCAGCCAATCCGAAGGCGCCGATTGACTGCTTCTATGTGTACCCGACGGTTTCCAACGACCCGACGCCCAACAGCGATATGATCCCCGGCCCGGAAGAGAAGGGAGTAGTGCGCAGCCAGTTTGCGCGGTTCGCGTCGCAGTGCCGTCCGTTCGCGCCGCTCTACCGGCAAATCACGCTGACGGCATTGCGCGCGATCCTGGCGGGCACTCCCATGGCGGCGGATCGCCTGCTGGCCTACAACGATGTGCGCGATGCGTGGAACTACTACCTGGAACACGACAACCAGGGACGCGGGGTGGTCTTAATCGGGCACTCGCAAGGCTCAGGTATGTTGACGGCACTGATCAAGAACGAGATTGACGGCAAGCCGGTAGAGTCGCGGGTTATTTCCGCGCTGCTGCTGGGAACGAGCCTGCCCGTGCCGAAGGGCAAAGACGCAGGCGGGGCGTTCCAGAAGATGCCGCTGTGCCATTCGGCGGCGCAAACGGGATGCGTGATTACCTATGCGTCTTTCCGGTCGAATGTGCCGCCGCCGGAAAACAGCCGCTTCGGCAAGGTGCCGGGCGAGGGGATGACCTCCGGCTGCACAAATCCCGCGGCGCTGGGCGGCGGGAGCGGCGAACTGCATGCGTATTTGTCGAATGGCGGAAACATTGTTCGCGGAGTGACGGCGGAGCCGAAGCCGTGGGTGACTCCGGCGCAGCCCATCGAAACGCCTTTTGTGAGCGTTCCGGGGCTGCTCAGCGCGGAGTGTGTCTCAAACGAGCACGGGTCGTACCTTGCGGTGACGGTGCACAGCGATGGGACAGGGCCGCGCACCAGCGACATCATCGGAGACGTGGTGGTCAACGGACAAGTGCTGGCCGATTGGGGACTCCATTTGATTGATGTGAACCTGGCCATGGGGAACCTGGTGGATATT
>DASQHY010000095.1:0-6775 GCA_035631855.1 Candidatus Acidiferrales bacterium | reverse complement strand
GTCTTCAGCAGCGCGGGCAATTGCACGTCCCGCAGCAGCACGTTTTCCACGATAAAGCCTCGCGCTCCGAGCTCGGTCAGCAGTTCATCCTGAATCTGCTTGGCCACCAGTTCGCGGGCGCTGGTGTAGAGGGCGTTGGCGGTGTGTGCCGAAGTGGCTGAGCGAATCGCGGCTCGCAGCGTCGGCTCGACGACTTTGGTGGAGTAATCTTCGCCGACAGATTGATAGACCTGCGCCGCCTTGTTGCGGTCCAGGTGAAACAACAGCGTGCTGTCGAGCGCCAGGATGAGCCCCTCGTTCGACGGGACATTGGCGGTTTCTTTGATCGACTGCGTCTGGACCGAAAGCTTGTTGACCGACTTCAGCGGGTTAATCAGGTGAATGCCTTCGGGAAGGACTTCACCGGTGACCCTTCCGAAAAGCGTCAGGATGCCCACGTGGCCTGTGGGAACGGAAGTCACCGAAATCCACACCAAAATCAACAACACCACTGCGACAACAATGCCCCCCAGCCCACGGGGCACCAGGTTCTGGACTCGAGCCATGCGAAAAACCGGGGCGTCTCCACTGTCTTTGCCGGAAATGGCCATATTCGCCTCCAAAGCGATAGGTGGGAATAACGCGTTCCCTGAGATTCTACACGCGCGCGGAGGCCGGCCTGTAACAATCATCTGTGCGGGGAAACACTACCCCCACTAATAGCGGTATTTCCCCCTTGACACACAAGTCCCCCGGCCCCACAATCCCGCCAACTCTTCCGGCCACAGGGGAACTTCGCCGGACGATTGCCCACGGGGGGAAACGATGCAATATTTGCCCGGATGGACCGTGCAGTGTATCAATCCGGAGTGCCAGGCCCGCGGCCATTGGCTGCGCATCGACCTCGGCCGCTCCGACCGCTGCAGCAATTGCGGCGCCCCGCTGCACAACGTTCCGCCGCCGCTCGGCCCGCGCCTGCGTTTGCGCCCGCGCCCGTTGAGCGCTTACCGTCCCTCGCTGCGCCCGCGCTGACGCGCATCGCGGCACGCCGCTGGCAGGCTCCGCGGCGCACGGCGTATCCTTCTCCTCACATCCATGCGCATCACCATTGATCCGGGACTCCGGCAAGAATGTCCTCGCACGGCGCTCGCTTGTGTGACGGCGGACGTCGCCACGCAGGCCTCCCCCGCGGAACTCGTCGCCGAGCTTCGCGCGCGCGAGCAATCCGTTCTGGCGCTGCCCAATCCGTCCTCGGTCTTCTCGGAACCTCAGATTCAGGCCACCCGGGAAGCCTACAAGGCTCTCGGGAAAGACCCGGCGCGCTACCGCGGCTCGGCAGAAGCGCTGCTTCGCCGCGTGGTCCAGGGAAAAGGCTTGCCGCTCATCAACAATGTGGTGGACATCATCAACCTGGTATCGGTGGAAAGCCTTCTGCCGTTGGGGTTGTACGACCTTGAAAGGGTGCGCGCGACAATCGTTTTTCGCGCCGGGCGCGCCGGAGAAACCTACAAGGGCATCGGCAAGTACGCCCTCAACCTGGAAGGCCTCCCAGTCTTCTGCGATGAACTCGGTCCCTTCGGCAGCCCCACGAGCGATTCCGAGCGAACCATGGTCACCGCCGCCGCGAAAAAAATCCTGCTGGTCGTCATTTCCTTTGGAGGCGCACAAGGCATCGAGCGCTGGACTGCGCGCGCGGCGGACCTCCTCGCGCGTTACGCCTCCGCGTCGCACGTCGAATCCACTGCGGCACGCTAGATTTTCACCTGCGGAGCGGCGCGTTCCCCGGCATCTTCCAGGGCGAACATCTCCGCGGGCCGGAAACCGAAGGGACCCGCCACCAGGTTCCGCGGAAACGTGCCGCGCGCCGTGTTGTACTCCATCACCGAATCGTTGTAGAACTGCCGGGCAAACGCGATGCGGTTCTCCGTGGAATTCAGATCTTCCTGCAAGGACAGCATGTTCTCGCTGGCGCGCAGCGCCGGATAGGCTTCCACCAGGGCCATGAACTTGCTCGTGGCCAGAGTGAGCGCGGCCTCGGCCGCCGCGCGCGAATTCACATCGGCCCCTGCGGCCATGGCCTGTTGCCGCGCGCGCGTGACGCTTTCCAGCGTCTCGCGTTCGTGGTCCATGTAGCCCTTCACGGCGTTTACGAGGTTCGGAATCAGGTCGTGCCGCCGCTTGAGCTGCACGTCAATCTGCGCCCAGGCGTCGCGCACGCGGTAGCGCAGCGAGACCAACCGGTTGAACGCGGCGATCACGTAAATCACCGCGGCCGCCGCCACGCCGATTACAATCCAATTCTGCATGCGTTACTCCTTGGGCGCCTCAACCGTGGCGCCTGCACCCTCTCACGGAATCAACCGGACCAGCGCCAGAATAATCGCGAACGCAATGGCCGTAAAAACGAAGTTCAGCCCGATGAGCATCACTACGACCGTCAGCATCATCCCCACAATCAGGAAGAGCAGCGGCGAAAACAACAACAAAATCAGGGCGAGGACAGCTCTTTGGCGCGGGGTCTTGTGCGGGCTCCCGCCGGCGGCAAAGTGCGCGCCCAGCGCCTGCAAGCGCTTCAGGCGTTTCGCGATGGGCGGGTGGAACGAAACCGCGCCGCCGGTGGTCTTTTCGAGCGTATCGTCGCGCGCCGGCGGCGTCTCGAGTTGGAAACCTTTCCGCTGCATGAGGGCCTCGCGTGCCAGGGCTATCATCTGCTCTCGCGTGAGCTGCTGCCCCGCGTGCTCGGCGCGAAAAGCCTCCATCTGCCGGGCGAGTTCCAGCGGCATCCCGCGGTGTTCACCCACAATAAAGAGGTGCGAAGCCCATTTCCCGCCGACAATGGACCCGCCGATTCCCGACAGTTTCTCAAGCGCTGAAGCCAGTCCATCGGGGTTGCGCGTGAGCTGCACCGCGCTGGCATCGGCCAGGTAGCGGCGCGTGCGCCACATCCATGCCAGCGGCGGCTCGAACAGCAAAAAGGAGAACACCCACATCGTGAACTTCAGCGAGAAATTGAAAAAGAACGCGGGAAGCATCACCATCGAAAATGCGTTGGAAAGGCAGCCGGCCTTCTGCTGGTTCTTGTCCATCCGGCTTTCGAGGTCGTCGCTGGCCTGCAAGCCCTGGGTGAGCATCTCGGAAACCTGGTCGGCTTCGGCCGTACCGCCCCGGCGGAAACCGATGCGCATCAGAGCCCAGAGGGCGCGGCGAGCCCGCGGGCCAAACGGAGCGTTGATCAAAGTATTCAGCAGGCCAAACGCCTGGTAGACGGAAACCATGGTCATGGCGATGTGCAGGTCGCCGTTGCCCGCCGAGCCGATCAGGTGCGCGACCACGGCCTGCAGTTCGTCGCGCTCCAGTTCCTCGAGCACCCGCCGCGACACCACCAGCGTCGCATCTTTGGGCGATCCCCCGACGACCGCGGCGTTCCCTGCTTCCGAATCCAGCAGCATCACCTTCAGCGGAGGCACCCCGCCGGCGATGGCCATTTCCGCGACAACGTCCACCAGCCTTTTTTCCTTTAGGTCTTCTGTGCTGGGGACGCGCGCGCCGAGCGTCAGCAGCACTCCTCCCGCCCCGGCGCGCAGAAACAGCGCGCGCATTCCCAGCCACAGAAAAAACTGAATCACAATGCCGGGCAAGAGCACCGCCGCGGCGGCCGTCAAAATAACGTCCGGAGGAGGAAGCGGTTTGTTGTTGGAGAAATGATCCAGGATCGCGCCGACGGAGGACCCCACCTGCACCAGCGTCTGCCAGATTTCGGGAGGCACGGCCACATACCGCTTGGCCAGTGCCAGGCCAACCAGCAACAAGCCATAGACTGGCGGCGCAAGAATCAGGCTGAGAGGGATTCCTGTGAAGAGAACGGCGAGGATGCAGACGGCCGAAAGCCGCCACGTGGCGCGGCGGTTGCGGCGCTGCGCCTCAAAAAAACTTTCGCGGTTGACCGGGCCGGGGATGGGCGCCCAGGATGTTTCCAAAGAAGGTTTGTTTCCTTCGGACGTGGTCACGCGCGCGCCCCGAAATCCCTCGTAAAATCCAGGAATGTCCTGCGGATTTTACCGGAGAAGCGTTGCAGCAACGCGAAGAATTTTCCGTTGCCCTTCAGTCAGAGCACGCTTGCCCTGCGCATCCGGCCAAAACGGCGAGCCCGTTTCACGCAGTCTGCTTCACGATCGCTCTGCCTTGCTGCGCGGACCAATGCGCGTTCCGGGCGCTCGGGGGTTGAGCGCGTTGCAGATGGAGATCTTCATTTGGGTCTGCGCCGCCAGGGGGATCACGCCGGGATGCAGCACCTTGGCTCCCGCTTCCGCGAGCGCTTGCGCCTGCTCGTAAGAAAGCGCCGTGAGTAAGCGCGCTGCAGGGGCGTGGCGTGGGTTCGTCGTGTACATGCCGTCCACGTCGGTCCAGATCACCAACTCTGCGGCGCCTAGGACATGGGCGACGATCGCGCCGGAATAATCCGAGCTGTTCCTTCCGAGAGTGGTGATTCTCCCGTCGTGCGTTGCGCCCGTGAAGCCGGTAACCACGGGCACGACGCCCTCGCGCAACAACGCGGGGAAAATCTCTTTTGCTCGGGCCGCGGTCGCTTCCAGCAAGGGCTGCGCGGCCCCGAAATCCGCCGAAGTGACCAGGAAGTCCGGAGCGTCCACCGGCGCCGCGCCGATTCCGAGCTTCCGGAGCGCGGCGGCAAACACCCGGCAACTGAAGCGCTCGCCGAACGAAACGATGCGGTCGAATGCTTCGCCGCCGCCGCCGCTTACGTGGCGGTGCGCGCGCAGTGCCGCGAATAATTCGCCGCCCACAGACTCTGTCTCGGTGTGTAGGCGGACGGCGTCGCGGCTTTTCAGATTCAGCTCGCGCGCGATCTCGTGATGCAGGTGAATCAATAACCCGGCTTCGGCGAATGCCACCCCGCCGGCTCCCTTGCTCAGGAAATCCGACAGGGAAACCAGCCTGTCGGTGACCCCGCGCAGGGCGGAAACGACAACGGCAATCCGGTGCTCTGCCGCCGCGCGCTGCGCAATGCGGGCCGCGCGCAGGATTCGGCCGGCTCCTGCGAGCGAACTCCCGCCGAACTTCAAAACCTTGACGCTGCGCTTCTGCCGCGTAGTTGTCTGCGGGTCTCCCGCGGGAGATTGCGGTTCCGCGGTTTCCGCCGGCAATGACAAGGCCACTGCATCGTTTTCTGCTTGATCTTGTGCTTCCTCGTAGTCCATGAGTGCTGCTCCTGTGTGCCGCGAGGGCGCCAGCGGCGGAAAACAAAAAACCCACCGGCCAGTTCGCCTCTGGCGGTGGGTTGCGATTCCGAATCGAACTTTGAATCTTTCTAGTTCGGAAGCCTCCCTGCGCCGGAAGCGCACGTAGTCGTAGTGGCCGTGGTAGTCCACATGGCCATCGTCGTTCGCTTCTGGTCGCAGTGTTTCACGTGAAACATTCTAGCGGGGTCCTTCGCGGGATGAAACCGCAATGCAGCGAATGCGGCAAAAACTGTTTTGAAACGCCTCGTTTCCCGGTTGATTGGCGCAATACGAGTCTGGGGCTGCTCCTCCTGCAATAAGACTCTCCGCGTGCTGTGACGCACTGTCACCGGCAAATTGGCGCTATCCGCATGCAAATGCAGGAGATATTTTTGTGCAACTTTGCCGCGCGATCTGGGTTTGATTCGGCCAAACGAAGATGGGTGTCCCCGGCGCCTGCAAATTCTGCGAAGAAAGGAATCAAGGCATGAAACGCCTAAACGTCTGGTGTCGTTTCCTCGCACTCGCTCTATTCGCGGCCCTGACGGGCTGTAGCGGCAACAACAACATGATGCAGCCGCCCCCCAAGGGGGCGACGATTTTCGTCACCGGAACCGACGCACCATTGGCCAGCGTCGTCTCTTTCCAGGTGGATATTACCGGCATCAGTGTCTCGGACGGGATGCACCCGCCAGTCAGCGTTACCACCGGTACGCAAACCGTTGACTTTGCGCGGCTCAATGGCTTGCGCACTCTTCTCGACCTCAACACCATTCCCGCCGGAACCTACACGACCGTCAACGTAACTCTCGCCAATCCGATGATTGGCTTCTTGAACGTTCCCGGCGGAGGCGCCCGCCCGACCATCAGCACGATTAAGCCGCCGCAGGCTTCGCTTTCCACTTCCAGCGTCACCATCCTCTTGAACCGCCCGCTGATCGTGAATACGGGTGATTTGATTGGTCTGGCGTTCGAGTTTGACCTGCGTCAATCCATCCAGTTGGACGCCGCGGGCCAAGTCACCGGACTGGTGATTCCCAATCTCGACCTGCACGCCATCACGCCGGACGCTCCCGAAGCGGACATTGATGAGTTGCGCGGCGGAGTCGTCAGCGTAAACGTGCCGAACGGCACATTCGTGATGCAAACGGCCAACGGCCGGCAAATCACCGTCCAGGTGAACGGCAACACGGAGCTGGAAGACGGCGAAGGATTGGGGCAGTTGACGATGAATTCCATCGTCGAAATCTCCGGCCAGCTTCAGCGCAACACCCTCACGCTGATGGCGGACGAAGTTGAAATTCTCTCGCAGGATAAATTCGTGATGGGCGGCCTGGTCACCTTTGTGGACCCGGCGACGGGCCCGGCCAACGATTTCGATTTGTTCGTCCGGCACGTTCTTCCCGCCGTCTCCGGCATCCAGCCGGGCGAGACGATCGCCACGCTCAATTTGGACGGCACGCAGATGTTCTTCATCTACCGGCTGCGCACCCCGCTGGCGAGCTTTGTCTTCAACCGAAGCCTGATGGTGCCGGGGCAGGGCGTAACGGCCGGCGGAG
>DASQHY010000094.1:0-5324 GCA_035631855.1 Candidatus Acidiferrales bacterium | reverse complement strand
CGCACGGCACCACTACGGTCGAAGCAAAAAGCGGTTACGGCCTCGACCTCGTGAGCGAATTGAAGATTCTGCGCATCCATCGCGAGCTCAAGCGCGCGCAGCCTCTCGAAGTCGTCTCGACCTTTCTGGGGGCGCACGTGGTTCCTCCGGAATATCGCAAACGCGGAAAGACCGCCGAAGATTATGTCGAGCTGGTTGCGCAACAGATGATTCCGGAGGTTGCACACGAAGGCCTGGCGGAATATTGCGACGTCTTCTGTGATCGCGGCGCGTTCACCCCCAAACAGGCGCGGCGCATCCTAACCGCGGGGCGCGCCTGCGGCCTCGTGCCCCGGCTCCATGCCGAACAGATTGCACGCATCGGCGCGGCGCAGCTCGGCGTCGAATTGCACGCCGCAAGCTGCGACCATCTCGAAAAAATCAATCCCGCGGACATCCGCGCGCTCGCAAAGTCCGATACAGTTGCAACGCTTCTTCCCGGCTGCTGTTTTCATCTCGGCCTGTCGCGCTATGCGCCCGCTCGCGAACTCATCGAAGCGGGCGCAATTGTGGGTCTGGCCACGGACTACAATCCCGGCACTTCACCAACGCTGAGCATGCCCATGATTCTTTCGCTCGCCTGCACGCAAATGCGCATGACCCCGGCAGAAGCGCTCGCCGCCTCCACGATCAACGCCGCCCACTCTCTCGGCCGCCACAAGCAAATCGGCTCCATCGAGGTTGGCAAATTGGCCGACCTCGCGGTGTTCGACTTGGACGACTACCGCGAAATCCCGTATTATTTTGGTGTGCACACCTGCTGGATGACCCTGAAGCAGGGAAAGATCGTTTATTCTCGGAAGACGGTTTAGCTCACCGCTTCGAGGCAGGCCTCCGAACCGATGAAACGCCTGATTGAGTGCGTGCCGAATTTCTCCGAGGGGCGCGACGCCGCCAAAGTGGATGCCATCGTCGCGGCCATGAGCGGCGTACCGGGCGTGTTTGTGCTCGACCGCGAGATGGACGCAGACCACAACCGCTGCGTGATTACCCTCGCGGGCGAACCCGAACCCGTGGCTGAAGCGGCGCTCGCGGGCGTCGGCAAGGCGCTTGAGCTGATTGATTTGAACGTGCACACCGGCGCGCATCCCCGCATCGGCGCCACCGACGTTCTGCCGTTTATTCCCGTCGAAGGCGTCACCCTCGACGACTGCGTGGCGCTGGCGCGCAAGACCGGGCGCGAAATTTGGTCGCGCTACCGTATCCCGGTCTATTTTTACGAAGCCGCGGCGCTGCGGCCCGACCGCGTCCATCTGGAAAACATCCGCAAGGGCCAGTTCGAAGGATTGCGCGAAGAGGTGAAGCGCAATCACGACCGCCTGCCTGACGTGGGCGATCCGAAGCTGCATCCCTCCGCCGGCGCCGTGGTGGTCGGCGCGCGAAAATTCCTGATCGCCTACAACGTTAACCTGGACACGCCCGACATCACCATCGCCAACAAGATTGCCAAAGCCATCCGCTTTTCGAGCGGCGGCCTGCGCTACGTCAAGGCCATGGGCGTGGATTTGAAGGCGCGCGGCGCCGCTCAGGTTTCCATCAATTTGACCGACTTCGAACAGACGCCCATGCACCGCGTGTACGAAATGGTGAAGCGCGAAGCCGAGCGCTACGGCTGCGTGCCGGTGGGAAGCGAAATCGTCGGCCTGGTGCCAAAGAAGGCCATTGAGATGGGCGCGGAGTTTTTTCTGCAGCTCGAAGGTTTTTCCCCGGCGCAAGTCCTTGAGAACCGCCTGGCGGCTGCGCTATCCGGGGCGCCGCTGGAACACGGCTCCAAAGGCGGCAAGCTCGCCGGCATCGCGCGGCCGTTTCTCGAGGCTGTCGCCGAGCCGACGGCGACTCCGGGGGGCGGCAGCGTCTCGGCGCTGGCGGCAGCGCTGGCTGCGAGCCTCGGGCAAATGGTGGCCGGACTCTCCCGCAAGAAGAAATCTCAGATAGCGCACGTGGAGGAGCTGAGCGCTGCCCTGGAGGAACTGCGCCGCACGGCACACTCCCTCACCGAAGCCATTGACGCCGACGCCGCTTCGTACGACGCCGTGCTTGCTGCGTTGAAGCTTCCGCAGGGCGATGCCGAACAGCAGAGTAAGCGCGACGCCGCCATTCAGTCGGCCACCCGGTGCGCCGCGGAAGTGCCTATGCGGGTTGCCGAGGCCTCTGTTGCGCTTCACGACCTGCTGGGGCAACTCCAAAGTATTGCCGTCGCGTCTATGCGTTCAGACCTGCGTGTGGGCCGGTTGATGGCCGCCGCGGGAGCGCGCGGCGCGCTCGAAAACGTAGCCATCAATCTGGAATCGCTCACCGATGCCGATTTCGTCCGCGCCATGAAGGCGCGCGCCACCGCGGTAGAAGCCCGGCTTGCCGCAAGCCCCGTCGCCGCAGGAGCTTGAAGAAACGGCCCCCCAGCCGCAGACTTTTTGGAGGTGCACTGTGAAGATGCGAAAAATTGCCGCCGTTGGGGGATGGCTCGTTCTTGCGCTGGCCTGCCCCCGGCCGAGTCACGCCGGCAAGCTCGGCAACGACATCATCGGACTGTTCCCCAAGGATGTCGAGGAGTTCGCCTACGCCGATTTGAAAAAGGCGCGGCAGCTCAAGTGGTTCAATCAGCTTCAGCAGCAGATTCTGCCGAGTCGTCTGCGCCAATTCGAACAATTCCTTGCGTCGGCGGGAATTGATCCCAACACGCAGGTCGAAGAGCTGGCCTGGGGCGTGGTGACTCCGGCCGCGCAGCCACAACAGCAGGACACCGACGGCAAAGGCGCGGTTTCCGCTTCCTTCACCGGCGGCGAGCAGCTTGTGGGCGTTGCCCTCGGAAACTTCAATCCCAACTCCGCGGAGGAATTCTTCAAGGCGCAGAAGCTGCCCACGGTAAAGTCGCGCGGTTACACCATGTTCGCCTTCGGGACCGGCTCCGGCCCGGGCGACCTGTTTTTCTTCTTTATCGATTCGAACACGGCCGCGTTCGGCCACCGGCAGCTTCTCGAACACTTGATCGAGGTGCGCTTTGGCGGCGAAGAGAGCCTGCTGCGCAACGACCAGCTCTTCCCTTTGATCAACGAAGCCAATGGCGGCGGCGTGGTGTGGGCGGTGCTCAATTCCGCCTATACGCATCTGGCGATTCAGCAGCTCGCACCGGAAGTTTCGCAATTTGAGGGGGCGGCAAGGCTGGTCGGCAGGCTGCAGTCGCTGATTCTCCACTTCGACGCTTCCAGCGGCGTGGACGGGCATTTCCAGGCCGTTTGCGGCTCCACCGACGACGCCAATACTCTTGCGCAATTGCTCCAGGCGGGATTCCTGTACCGGCGGTATCAGGAGCGGCAGTCCAATCCCGAGCTGGCGGAGTTGTTCGACCAGGCGCGCGTCACTCCGAGCGGCGACCGCGTGGATCTGCGAATGTCCCTCTCCGACGACCAGATGTCCACGCTGATTCGCCGCAACACTTTCGCCCTGAAAATGTAGGGGGAGTTCCCTCCGGCAGGAACCTGCTTTACGTCGTCTCTGAAATCAGCGGGCGGAGGTACTTGATCAAAGTAGTTTTCGACGCGCCGCTTTCGGAGTTGTATTGCACCCGGTCCACACGCGAGAGCAGGCTCAGACCGCTCGCACCACCTGCCGGCCCCCGTCGCCCCGCGAGGAACGGTTCGAGCCCCCGCGCGGCGCCGCGGTGTTCGAGCGTCACTTCCACGCGGTCGGCAAGTCCTTCCACGGTGAGTTCGAGTTGAGGGTCGTCATTGGGGAGGACGGGGAAGGTTTCTCGGCACGCTTCATCTACGGCAGCCACTAGGTCGGCCTGCGCCGCCGATTCCAGCCCGGCTTGCTCGCCGATGAAGGCCACGGCACTAGACACGGCGGGCAGCAACCGGTCGTCTCTGCCCAGCCGAAGCATGATGCGTCTGGCCTCAGCGGTCACGCCGATCCACCACGCGGATATCACAGGCCTCCCGGCAATCCGGACAATAATACTGGCCGTCTACGCAGAGCCGGATGCCGTATTGCCCCTTGCAAATCGAGCAATAGCGGTCGCACTCGCAGTCTTCTTCGGATTTATCGCAGACCAAGCAAACCACTGGACCCGGCATTGGACCCTCCAGGGCGCCCGTCCAAACTGCTCCCTCGAAACAGAATGGTACCGATGCCGAGCTTCCGCGACAAGCTGCAATTCATTCCGAGTTTCGCGGATTCCACGTTGCTACCCGTCGCCTTTCCTTGACACTCCCTGGGGTGCATGCTAGTTTTTGAATTTCTTTCGAGGCTCCGAGCCATCTCTGTGACGTCTCCAGCAACCACGGTACTCCGCAAAACCTCTTTGAACGCCGTCCACCGCAAAATGGGCGCGCGAATGGTCAGCTTCGGCGGCTGGGACATGCCCGTCGAGTATCCGGCAACCGGAGGGCTTATCGCCGAGCATCTCGCAGTGCGTTCCGGCGTAGGCGTGTTCGACGTCAGCCACATGGGCGACATCCTGATTGAGTCCTCTGCGCCGGGCGGCGCGCTCGCCGCCGTTCAGCACATCACCATGAACGATGCCTCGAAACTCGCCATTGGCCAGGCGCACTATTCGGCGCTGCTGTATCCCGAAGGCACCTTTGTGGACGACCTGATCGTCCACCGCATCGGCGAACAGGCCTACCTGCTGGTGATCAACGCCGGGACACGAGAAAAGGATTTTCACTGGGTCCGCGACAACGTCCGCGGATTTGCCTGCACCGCCCGAGACGTCGGCGATCACTACACCCAGCTTGCTATTCAAGGGCCTCGCGCCGTGGAAGTTCTCGCCAAGCTCACCGACGCAAACCTTTCCGCTATTCGCAACTATTGGTTTACGCGTGCTGCGGTTTGTGCGCATCCTTACACGCTCATCGCCCGCACCGGCTACACCGGCGAAGACGGCTTCGAGATTTATGTGCCGTCGGACGCGGACATCAGCGAGGAGGTGTGGAACCGTGTCCTCGAAGCAGGCAAAGAATTCGGCATCCTTCCCTGCGGGCTGGGCGCGCGGAACACTCTGCGCCTGGAAGCGAAGATGGCGCTCTACGGCCACGAAATTTCCGAGAGCATCAATGTTTGGGAAGCAGGGCTCGACCGCTTCTGCAAAATGGATAAAGGCGACTTCGTCGGCCGAGCCGCGCTGGAGCGCGCCAGGGCCGCGGGACTTCGGCGAACGCTGGTAGGCCTGGAAATGATTGACCGCGGCATCGCCCGCGACGCCTACAAGGTGTTCGACGAAGCGGGGCGCGAGATCGGGTATATCACCAGCGGCTCGCCCGCCCCTTTTTTGAAGAAGAATATCG
>DASQHY010000093.1:0-21595 GCA_035631855.1 Candidatus Acidiferrales bacterium | reverse complement strand
CATGTACAGCATGCCGGCGAGCTTGTAATCGTCGGTGAATGTGCCGGCGCCTTGCACCAGCCGCGACTCTTCCACGCGCGGGATCGGCTTGCCGACCCACGTGGTCTTTTCGGCGGCGGCTTTCCGCGGGCGCTTCACCTTCGCGGCTCTTTTCTTCACGCGTGTTTCCTTCGCGTTGCAACCGGCGCGCCTATTGAAGCGCGGCCTGCAAAGCATCAATTAGCTTCTGCAAATTCTTTTTGGCCAGCGGTTCGAGCATGCCGCCCGCGAGCGAGGCGATTCGTCCGAGGACGCGCGCCTGGCCGTTCCAAAGTACCTTCGTGCCGGCCCCGGCAGGCTCGAGGTCGAACCCGGCGCGCAGTGTCGCGTTGCCTCCGGGAACTTCACCCTGGCCTTCGTACAGTGCGCGCTTCGGCTGCACGGCTTCCGCGAGCGAGAGCTTTACGGAAGCGGTTCCCCGAATGTGGGAAATCCCCACACGCAGCTTGACGAGAAATGATTTGTCGTCCTGGACCGCGACGCTTTCGTAATCGGGGAGCAGCGGGCAAAAGCGCTTGGGGTCCACGAGGAAGGCGTACACCTCTTCCGGCTTTTTGCTGACCACGAACTCGCCGCCAAGCTTGATCTCCATGCGTCAGCGTTTCTCCATTAATCCTGCGGCGGCGCGAATGGCTTTCAGAATGTTCTGATAGCCGGTGCAGCGGCAAGTGTTTCCGGCAATCGCTTTGCGGATCTGCTGGTCGTCGGGGTGGGGATGCTTCGAGAGCAAGTGAATGGTGGACATCAGCAGGCCGGGCGTGCAGTAGCCGCACTGCAAGCCGTGATTCTCGGCGAACGCGCGCTGGACAGGATGTAGCGTGCCGTCCTTGGCCAGACCCTCGACAGTGGTGATTTCGCCGCCGCCCGCCATCACGGCGAACATCGTGCAGGACTTGACGGTGCGCCCGTTGAGCAGCACGGTGCAGGCGCCGCAGTACGTGGTGTCGCACCCGATGTGCGTGCCGGTGAGGTTCAGTTCTTCGCGGAGAAAATCCACCAGCAGCACGCGCGGCTCGACGTCGGCCTCGCGGAGCTTTCCGTTCACGGTGATGCGCACGGGAACTTTTTCACCGGCCGACATATTCGTGACTCGCCTCCACCTGTTCACCGCGGGCGCGGCGCGCGGCAATGCCGATGGCGCGCTTGACGAGAGCGGCCACGAGTTGCCGTTTGTAATCGGCCGAGCCGCGCATGTCGCTCTGCGGCTCGGCAGCGGCGCGAGCCGCTTCCGCCGCGGTTGCGATGGCCTTCGCGGTGAGTTGCGTGCCGCGCAGGGCCGCCTCGGCCAGCTTGGCGCGAATCGGCAGCAGTCCCACGCAACCGAGCACAATGCGCGCATCCACGCAGGTGTCTTTGTCGCCGAGGGTCAATTGAACTGCGGCGCTTGCGCTGGCGTACACGGGAGCGCAGCGCTTGAAGGCCAGATAGGCGCCGCCACTCTTCTTGGGCGGCATTTGAACGATGACTTCGCGCAGCAGTTCAGCGGGGCCGAGAACCGTCGTGTAAGCATCCTTGAAAAACTCCGCGAGGGCGACGCTGCGCTCCCCTTTGGGACCGTGGCAGCGGATGGAAGTGTCCAGGACAAGCAGCGCGGAGGCCCAATCGCCGCTGGGGTCGGCTTCGGCCAGCGAGCCGCCAATGGTGCCTTGATTGCGCACCTGCACGTCCGCTATGCCTGCGGCACAATCATGGATAATGGGAATTCGGGCGGCAACTTCCGAGGCTTCCAGGTCCGCATGGCGCGCGAGCGCGCCGAGATGCAGCTCCCCGTTTCGTTCTTGAATGCCGGCCAAGCCGGGAAGAAAATTGATGTCCACGAGGTCGCTGGGACGAGCCAGCCGCATTTTCATCAGTGGAATCAGGCTCTGGCCGCCGGCGAGCAGGCGGGCTTCTCCGCCGAGTTGTGATAATAGGGCGACCGCCTGCTCAATGGATGTGGCACGATGGTAGTGAAACGGGTGCGGGTACAAAGGCTTCCTTTTTCCGGCGCGGCACTCGCTCCAGAGTTCGGAGGCGCAACACCGGCGACCGCGCATTTTAAGGCGAATCACTGCAGGCAAGCAAGCGCGGCGTGACCTCCTTCAGCGGGCGGCTGCGATTTTCCTTGGATGCATTCATAGCGTCGTTTATCCAGCGCGTTCCTTTTTCGCAATGAAAAGACCCAACATTGTCCCCATTCTGCTGGCGGCAGGAAGTTCGGACCAACTGGGCTTTCCAAAGCCTCTGGCGCGCTTTGGCCACCGGACGGCACTCGAGATTGCGATGAAGAATTGCGCGGGGCTGGCCCGGCCGATTGTGGTTCTTGGGAGCAACGCCGACGCGATTCAAAAGAGTATGCTGCGCGGCGCGCGGGTGGTCATCAACCGGCGCTGGAAGCGCGGCCAACTCAGCTCTCTTCTGGCCGGACTGCGCAGAGTCCCACGAGGTGCGGCCTTCCTCATCTATCCTGTGGATCACCCGCTGGTTACCAGGGAGATTGTGGAGCAGATTGCTCACGCCTTTGAGGAGCGACCGAAAGGCAAAGCGATTATCATGCCGAAGTTCCGACGCTATCACGGTCATCCCGTCATCTGTGCGGCAGAAATCCGCGGCGAGTTGAAACGAGCACGGACGGCGCGAGAGGTTATCTACCGGGACATGCGACGCGTGCAGTTTGTGTACGTGGCCACCTCCGTGATCTGCAGGGACTTCTCCGACCCCGCCTCGTATCTCGCATGCTTACAGCGTTTCCCACTGAGGTAGCTTGTCCCTGAGGCTCGCTCACATAGCGGGACGGCTGCGCAGGAGGCCCAACGTAATCGCGACCAGAGGCAAGATCACCAGGGCGGAGCCTGCGACAGCGAGTGCTCGACCGAGGGCAGGCGGAAAGAACGTTTCGAGCAACACACCCAAGGGAAACAGGAACGCGCCGGCCAAGAGACTCACCGCCAGCAGGAGTCGGCGCGGTTCTGCGATCGGGACACGATCGAACGCAATGCCCAGGACGATCAACAGCATCGCCAGACCAATCCAGTGTCCGTGCGCATCCACCTGGCGGTCATACACATACTTCGCGGCCTGATAGTTGCCGATCGCGGCCTGCACCTCCGGCAACTTGCGTTGAGCGGCACTCGAAAAACTGGTTGCCAGGGAAGCGCCGATGGAGTCCAGGACCTGGTGCTCGGCAAAAACAGCGTACCAAAGACCGTAACTCATCCCCCAGATCGCGAGCAGGAAGCCGCCAATGAGGAGAAGTTTGCGCGAGCCAGTCATGGTCGCACCGCCGGAGCGTCGAGCCGCCCGGTGTATCGCAGGATCCCGACCCACATTGCGAGCAGCGCAACAACCACAAGGAAGCCGCCGAAATCCGCCAGACCTCCCGCGAGCAAGCCAAACCTCAGTTCCAGGAGCACAAAAACCGGCAACATCAGAGAACCGAGAAGAAGAATGGCGGCCCATCGCCGTTTCCAGGTTTCTCGCAAGGCCACATAGGGCTGAAAAAATGCCACGAGAACCGCAAGCAGGCCGAACTCGATGATGTGCGCGTGAGCGGCAATTTTGACAGCCTTGTCGCCTTGAAGCCGGCCGTATTCTGCGAGGGCGCCGTCCACAGCGGCTCGGTTCCCGCTCGCTGCTCCCGAACTCATGCTGGAGAGAATGGATACGTCCTGGGCCTCGTGGCGGTCGAGGTCCACCAGCGCATACCAGGAGCCATGTAGAAAGCCCACGAGCACGAGCACCAGGCCTCCAGCAAGAAGCACGCGGCCGGAAGCTCCGCGGTCCCGCAGCAGGGCGTCTTCAACTATGGCCTTCGGCGAAACCGAGAAGTGCTTCCAGAAACCGAAGAGATAGCCGGCGGAGGCCAGAATGACGAAGAGCCCTCCGAGGTCCGCAAAGACGCTCGCCCAACCGATTGCTTCGAGCGGGCTGTAGGCCAATCCAACATAGTGAATGAGGAAAACACCGACAGGAAGCAGGACCCCGCCAAACAGAAAGAGCGCCGCGAGCCGCTTCTTTACGGGCTCAGAAAGAGCAATCCACGGCTGCGCGATGGCGAGCATCAAAGCGAGGTAGCCGAAGTCAATCATGTGGACGTGGGTATCCACCTTGGTTCCGCGATTTTCGAGGAAGCTTCCAACATCACGAAAATGGCCGAGCACCGCAGACGAATCCCCTGCGAGAGCGGCCTGCGCTGCGCCGGAAAGGCTCGAACCTACGCGGGCGGCATTTTGATGCAGGACAAAGATGGCGAAAATATCTCCGAAGATCATGCCCACCAGAATCAACCCAATTCCGCCGAGCAGAAGCAGCCGGCGGGCGCTCATGGGCGCGAAGTTCTCTTTGCTGGCTGACGCTGCCGTCGCGCTCCAGGAAGGATTCTTCGCTGCCACTCGACGCTCTCCTTTTCCAGAAAAAATCAGGCCGGACGCCCCGCCGATTTGCCGCGGAAGGCCGGCATGACCTGTTGCGCAAACAGCGCCTGGGTCTTGATGGACTTCCAATGGTCGAGACCCCCGAAATTCGAGACGATGGCCAGTTCGGCAATATCCTCAACGGCCTGCAAGTCACGGATCTGGCCAATCACCTGCTTCGGGGTGCCAATGAAGGCAATTCCCTGCCCCACGATTTCGTCGTAGGTGAGCCTGGTGAGCGATTCGAGAGCGCCGCTGGCGTAGAAACCGTAGCCCTTGGCGCGGAGTTCCGCTTTCTTGGCCTCGCTCTGGAGCGACTCGACGGGCGAGGCATTGAAGGCCAGGAAATTGTGCAGCGCCATTTCGACTTCGCGGCGAATCGCGACCGGATCTTCATCGAGGTACACGGGACGGATGTACACAATGTTGGGCGAGTGGCCATGACCCACACAGGCTTGCTTGTAAATCTTCAGAGGCCCTTCCAGCACTTTGTAAGGAAGCAGCGGAGGAACAAAGATGCCCCAGCCGCGCTCCCCGGCCATGCGATAGGTTTCGTCGCTGGTGCCTCCGGTAAACAACGGCGGGTAAGGCTTCTGCAGCGGCTTCGGCACCACGGAAATGTCTTGCACGTCGTAGTACTTCCCGGCAAAGGAAAACTTATCCTGCGTCCAGGCGCGAATCAGGATTTCAACGGATTCGAGGAACCGCGGTTTGCTCTCTTCGAGCGGCACATTGGCAGGCCCGAAAAGCCAGGCGTGGCCGCGCCCCAGGCCGCATTCCAGCCGCCCGTTGGTCAGGATGTCGGCCTCCCCGACCATTCCTGCCAAGCGCATCGGATTTTCCAGCGGGATGGTCAGCAGAGCCGTGCGGAAGCGAATCCGCGAAGTCCGCTGCGCCGCGGCGGTGAACATCGCCAGTGGGTTCGCGGAGATGGAGAATTTTGGAAAGAAATGGTGGTCGATGACGGAGTAGACGTCGAACCCCACCTGATCGGCATGCTCGATTTGCCGGAGAATCTCCCACGTCAACTCGGCGTGGGATTTCTCCGGTGCCGCTTGCATCTCTGTATAGATTCCAAACCGCATCGTTTCCCCCGTCGTTCCGCCCGGAGAAATGTCATCGCCGGCGTCAGACATGCCGCAGATTCAGGACGCGTTATACCTTAAAGCGGGCAGGATTCACAGACCTTCGGGGACCATAAGGGATTCCAATGAAATGCTTGCGAAGAGGGAGAGGGTCAGGGCCGTACGCTTGTGATTCGCCGAAAGCCAGGGTCGCGGGGGTTCAGAAGGTTAAATCGCGAACAAATAATCCTCGTACACCCTAAAACTTAACGCCCCAAAACGACGGATCGGGCTCTGCAAGTTCGAGTCCGACTTCCCAGGCCTCGTGGCCGCGCCAGACGACCTCGGCTTCCGCCTTGCGGCCGCTTCCGGCGTGGATGAGCGAGACACGCTGGTGCAGGTGCAGCTCGGCCGGTACGACAGCCATGCAACCGGTGCGGCTGACATCCACGGTGACGGCATTGACCCGCCGCCGCTCGGACTCTTCGTCCCACTCGATCAGCAGTTTTACTTTGGAAATGACGCGCTGGTAGGTGCGAAGATGCGCCCAACGATCCTGCAACGGAGTGACATCGGTCTTCGTGGCCATATGCGACCTCGCTGGCGAAGGCGTTCTGGAGGGGATTCCAACGTAACTCCGCCAGACGCCGGCGTCAATGGTACTTTTCCGAGGGTGTCTTATTCGGCCAGAAAGGCGCCCGGCCGGCGACCTCACGGCAACCACCGGGCAGGACTCGAGGCCGCAGGCTTGGCTCAGAAGGTGTAACGAAACGCGAACTGAATCTGCCGCGGGTTGAAGGTGGAACGGGGCGTCCCGTAGTTGGGGTTCGGCGAGCCCTCCAGGAAGCGCTGCGCGGTGCATCCCTGAGCCGCCGGGTTAAACGGGCAGAAATCGGCTGCGCCGTATACCGTGTTGAAAAACCGGACGTTAACGGTGTTCAGCAGATTGAAAGCTTCGGCAATGAGCTGAACCTTCTGGTTCTCATGGATGTCGAAGGTGCGCGAGAGGCGGAGGTCCACGGTCTGAAGACTGTCACCGCGGAAGGTATTACGGGGCTCGATGCCCACGCGGTCATTGTTCCCGAAAATGTCGCCGTTGGCGTCAAAGCCGGCAAACTTGGTGAAGTACTGGGGCGATTGCAAGGTCAGGATAAGCCCCATTTGAAAATCGCGTCCCCCGGCATTCCAAGTATGGGGAGTCTCCGCAGTGGCGTTGGCCACAAACCGGTGGCGCACATCGTCGGCGGAGAGGGCGCGCTCAGCTTTCAGGTTTTGGCTGTCCTGGGGAATTAGTACGAAGCTGGGGTTAGGACCATCGTCAATCCCCTTGGACCAGGTATAACTGAAGCCGGTGCTGAAGTGGTGGCTCATGCGTTTATTGAAGTTAATCAGCAAACCGTTCCATTCCGAGTTCCAACGCGACGCGGCTTCGAAATAGACGGCATACAACACGGGGAAGCCCGGAGCGGCGCTCCGGGAGCCGGGGATGCCTGGCGCAGCAAAGTAAGTATTCTTCAGCCCCGCCGTGCCATTGGAATTGTGGACCAGCGCTTGCCCTGATGGATTGGGTTGATTGATGTTGAAGAAGCTTCCCAGATGGACACCCTTGGAACGGAGGAAACTGATATTGAGCACAGAATCCTTGAAAGGCTCCAGCTCGAATCCAAGGCTGGCCTGGACCCCGTACGGATTCTGATGATTCTGATCGAAGCGGACGATCACGGAGTCTCCGAAGAAGCCGCAACCGGAGACGGTGCCACCCGGGCAGATTCCCAGCGGCGCAGCGTCTGGATAGGTCCCGCCGAGAATGTCCGACAAAGCGATGGAGGTTATATTCGGGGCGCTGGCGAAAGCGAAAAGCCGTGTCACTGCATTGAGCGCGTCTCCCTGCGGGCGAGTAGGATATGGGCCGGCAGTTCCCCCACAGGACGGAATCTGGCAGGCGATCAGTGGCGCCGGGATAATCCCATGGAACAGCCCAAAGCCTGCGCGGAGGACGACGTGGCGGGGTGTCCCGATGTTATAGGCGAGGCCGAGGCGGGGATCGACGTTCTTCCACTGCGTATTGAGAGCTTTGGAAGGCCAAGTTTCCCATTCCCAACGAATGCCGCCGTTGAGAGTGAGGCGGTCGGTGGGGCGCCACTTGTCCTGGATGTAGAGGCCATTATAGGTGTGTCCCATGACACCTGTGGCCTGCGTGGTAATTGCGGAAGGGAGTGCGCCACCCTGAAACACGGTGGGGTTGAGGGTATGCTCCGTAAAGGTCGGCGCCTGGAAGCGTTCAAAGAAGATCACTTCGGGCGAGCCAGCCTGCAAGCTAAAAGGACACTGGCTGGCCAGAAAACACCCGAAATCCGCCTCAAAAGGATAGAACAACGGAAAGGACTCCGTAGTGTTGACATGGTTGAAGTTACCCCCAAAGCTGAAGGTGTGGCGGTCGCGGCTCAATGTGACATTGTCGACCAGTTCGAACCGAGATTCCCGATAGGAGTCGGGGTTGCCGCGATTCACGCCCATGGTGAAGGTGTTGAGGACCTCCAAATGGGGCTGGGAACTGACGGTGGGAAAACCAAACGAGCGGCGGGCAAACTGCATGCGAACCTCATTGACGAGCTTCGGTGAAAAGACAGACGTCAAGCCCCCGACGACCGACTGGTCCCGATAGAAGTTGTTCTTGAAACCGGAGGGAAGATCAAATCCGTCGTTCAACGGCGACTGGTTGGTCAGGCGGCCGTCGTTGATGAAATAGCGCGTGTAGAGGATGTGCTTTTCGTTGAAGTTGTGGTCCAAGCGCACAAAGCCATCGTCGGTGTTATTGGTCCGCAGAACACTGTTCAGGTTGGGTTCGACCGGAAGTCCAAAACCTCTCTTGAGGCCGTTGATGAGCCCGATGTTACCCAGCACGATAGAATTGTAGATGGGCGATTCCCCGCGGCGCTGCAGTTCGTAGTTGGCGTAGAGGAACATCTTGTCCTTGCGCACCGGGCCGCCGATGGCGCCGCCAAACTGGTTCTGCCGCAGGACGTGCGCGCCGGTGGCCTGCAGGATGTTCGTGGCGTCGAGCACGTTGTTGCGGAAATACTCATAAAGCGTCCCGTGCCAATTATTCGTGCCGCTGCGGGTGATGATGTTGACGATGCCGCCGACGGCGCGGCCAAACTCGACGGAATAGTCCGTATTGACGACGCGGAATTCCTGAACGGACTCCTGCGGAGGGGTGCCGCGCTGGATTCCCGAGGCAGTCGAGACGTCATCGGCGCCGTCCACGGCGATGAAATTGTAGTGAATGTTCTGCCCCGCGAAGGAGAGCTTGGTCACGGGCTCGACAATCACGTCGGTGCTGCCGGAAGTCGTGTCGCCAATCTGCACGGCAGGCGAAAGCAGCGCGAAGTCTATGAACTCGCGCCCGTTCACGGGGAGGTTGACGATCTGCCGCTCGGTGATGACCGTGCTGACCTGCGTGCGCGTGGGCTCCGCCACCTCGGCATTGGCTTCGACCACCATTTTTTCTTCCACCTGGCCCGGCGCCAGGGTGAAGTCCAGCGTGGCCGCCTGTCCGACCTGGAGAGTGACACTGCGCGTCTGCTTTTTGAATCCGGTCAGCTCCACGCCCACGGCGTACTCACCTGCGGGCAGAGCGGGAATCAAGTAGTCGCCTGTGTCGGAGCTCTGCACGGAGCGCGAAAATCTCGTTGCCGTGTTGGTGATGGTGATCGTCGCTTTGGCCACCGTCCCGCCGGAAGTGTCCAGCACCTTCCCGCCCAGCGACGCCGTCACCGCCTGCCCACCCGCAGCAGGCGCGAAGCTGGCAAGACAAAGAACGCAAGCAAGCACACCCAACGACACAAGAAAATTCGCCCTCTTCATTGGACTCCCCCACGCGCGAGAAATTGCGAGGCAAGACATTTCGCGGCGCCAACTCGTTTATAATAGCCGCCCGGCTGTGTCAAGCAATTCCGTAGCCGGATAGCTCTTCTGAATGAGGCCGCTAACTGCAGCTGAAGTAACGATAGCTTGTTTCATTCTATCCACCGCCGACGTGCGGTGAGCAAGCAGCGGGCTGCACGGCAGGCGACAAGACCTCAGTAGTAACGGGAGAAATCGATGAGCCGGACGATTGCGATCCTCGGCGGCACCGGGCCTGAGGGCAGCGGCCTGGCATATCGCTGGGCCCGTGCCGGCGAAACGATTGTTCTGGGCTCGCGCGACGCGCAACGCGCACAGGAGGCGGCACAACGCATCGCGGCAAAGGCGGGGAGCGCCGCAAGGATTCGCGGGGAAGAAAACTCCAGAGCCTTGGTCGAGGCGGACGTGGCGGTCCTGACCGTGCCGTTCCCAGGCCACGCCTCTCTATTGAAGCAACTCAAGGCGGCCTGGAAGCCAGGGACGATTCTGATTGATACTACGGTTCCCCTCGCAGCAAGCGTCGGAGGTTCCCCGACACAGACCCTGGGCGTGTGGGCGGGGTCGGCGGCGGAGGAGGCCGCGCACCTGGTGCCGCCAGGCGTGAGCGTCGCAGCCGCGTTTCAAAATTTGGGCGCTTCGAAGCTGATGGACGATGCGTCTGTGGATTGCGACGTGGTCGTGTGCAGCAACGACGACCGCGCGCGCCAAGTGGCGTGCGAGTTGGCAGAGAAGATCCCCGGCGTGCGGGCGCTGAACGGCGGCAAGCTCGAAAATGCACGCATCGTCGAGCAATTGACAGCCTTGCTCATCACGTTGAACGTGCGCTACAAAGTGCAAGGGGCGGGAATCCGCTTTACGGGTCTTTCTCTGCCTGCGCCACGAACTTGACCAGGTGGCAAGCGTCTGGTTTATTCTTCGTTGCTGCTAGATCTGCAATCCCTGCTTCACTAACCAGTCCGTGGTGGCCCGGCCAATTCCCTTCTGCGACGGAAGGTCGGCCAAATCTCGAGGGTCGTCCACATCGAATTCGATGCGAGGATTCCTGACAATTCTTGCGCGCGCGCCGCTGCGCTTGGCTTCTTCGTGGTGCAACGTGAAGCTTCCTGGGCCAAAGTGCGAGGGGAACAGCACTGCCGGTGAGCGGAGCAGCGCATTGGTGCCGGTGCCATCGCGCGAAGGCACCAGGACCGCCGCGGGCGGGTCGGGCAACTCCGCAAAGAGCGCCTCCAAATCCGCCGGCATGACCAGCGGAAGATCGGCCGGCAAACGCAAAACTGCGCTCGCGCCGTGCTTAGCGCATGCCCCAGAGGCGAAGTCCACGGATGCACTCTCCGATTGCTGGGCCGTTTCGGTGAAAGTCTCCCACCCACGAGCGGCGGCGTTCGAAAGCGCCTGCGGCTCGCTGCTAACGACAAAGATGCGTTCTGCGCCGCGGACTCCTGCTACTGCTTCGAAAACGTCCTCCATCATGGCGCGAGCAAGCGACGCGCGTTGCTCCAGGCTCAGGCGCCCAGCCAGGCGCTGCTTGGCGTTGGCGAACGATTTAACCGGAATGAGAATGACGCGCACAGCAGATGTGAAAGAGAGGTTGACGCCGCGGGTTCAAGCTCCCGCCGCTTTCTTCCTTTGAGAAACCATCTTGAGGATGCTGCGAGCCAGACGGATCTTCTGAGCCTCCGTGCGCATGACGGTTGGACGAACCTCGACGCGCATCCCGAGCGCTTCAATCGCGGAAGCCTCCCTTTTGTCTGCAGGGTCTATGATGTAGGTTCCTGAGAAATCGGAGTAGAGTTTGGCCACCCCGCTCGCGGACGCTTCATGTCCGAGTTGCGCGAGCATTTTGTCCGAAGGCCCTTTCAGCGACTTACCTCCGACGAGCGGAGAGACCGCGAATACATCCGTCCGGCGCTGAACGAGCGCCTCGCGAATCCCCGGGACCCCCAGAATCGGACCGATGCTGATGAGCGGGTTGCTCGGGCAGACCAAAACCGCGTCCGCCTGCTCTATCGCTTCGATCACACCGGGCGCAGGTGCGGCCTTCTCTATTCCAGTAAATCGAATGCCACGCACCACAGGCTCCGCGCGGCGTTTCACCAGATACTCTTGAAAATGAAGCAGCCCCTCGTTGGTTTCCAGATAGGTGGGCACGGGGCGGTCCGACATCGGGAGAATCCGGGACTTCACGCCGAGGGTTTGCCGAATGGAGTCGGCAGCTTCAGAGAGACTCGCGCCGGAGGCCATCATCGCGGTGCGGTGGAGGTGGGTGGCAAGGTCGCGATCGCCGAGATGGAACCATGCTTCGCGCCCCAGCGCGCGCAGACGCTCGAGCGCCGCAAAGGTATCTCCGCGAAAGCCCCAGCCGGTCGTGGAATTCACGACGCCGGCGAGCGTGTAAGTGACAATGTCGAGGTCCGGTGAAATGCGCAGGCCGTGGAGGACTATGTCATCGCCGGTGTTGACGATGACGGTGAGGTCGCGCTCGATGCCCGCTCGCGCCAGTCCGCGCAGCAGTTTGGACGCGCCGACTCCGCCAGCGAGTGCGGTAATCTTCATCAGTAGCTTGCTTCCGCGATGGGCGCGTGCGGAGCGGCCGTCAGCAATTGCAGCCGCGCGGGAATTCCGCATTCGCCCGCCAGCTCGCGCGGGAATGTTTGCCGGATGCGGTAGGTGGTGGTGCGTTCCGCGGGGATTCGTCCAATCGAACGAATCATGGCGCGGAACTCCTCCGGCCAGACGCATTCACCGAAGGTTGCGCCGGCCGCTTTGGAAATGCTTTCCTCCATCAGTGTGCCGCTGAAGTCGTTGGCCCCCGCCTGAAGACATGCCAGCGAGCCTTCGAAGCCGAGCTTCACCCAGGACACCTGGATGTTGGGGATCCATCCGTGGAACAGGAGGCGGGCCAGGGCGTGGACGATCAAATCCTCGCGAAGCGTGCTGCCCGCCCGCGCCGCGCCGGATTGATAGAGCCGCGTTTGTGAATGGATGAACGCCAGCGGAACGAACTCGGTGAATCCGCGCGTTTCTTTCTGGATGTCGCGGAGCAAAAGGATGTGCCGGACCCAGTGTTCGGGCTGCTCCGTGTGGCCGTACATCATTGTGGAGGTTGTGGGAATGCCCAGCGCATGCGCCGTCTTTACGATTTCCACCCACTGGCGCACCTTCAATTTGTTGGGGCTGAGTTGGCGGCGCACGGAATCATCCAGAATCTCCGCCGCCGTTCCCGGAATGCTTCCCAGGCCGGCACCTCTCAGCTCCTGCAGGTATTCTCCCAGCGGCAGGCGCGTCTTCTCGACCCCGTAGGCGATTTCCATCGGCGAAAAGGCGTGGACGTGCAGGTCCGGGAGCGCAGTTTTGATGGCCCGAAGAAGGTCGCGATAAAAGTAACCGTCGAGGTCCCGGGGGAGGCCCCCTTGAATGCAGACTTCCGTTGCGCCGCGTTCCTGCGCTTCCCGCGCCTTGGCAATGAGGGATTCGTGCGAATGGAAGTAGGCATCTCCATCCCCGGGTTTCCGGCTGAAGCCACAGAAGGCGCATCCGACAATGCAAATGTTGGTGAAATTGAGATTGCGGTTGACGACGTAGGTGATTGTGTCGCTGATGGTGCGGCGCCGCAATTCGTCCGCGGTTTTCACCAGAGCCAGAAGGTCGGGGCCGTCCACTGCGGTCAGCGCCATCCCTTCCTCGAAGCCGAGCTCCACATCCGCCAGCGCGGATTCCAGGATGGCGCGAACGGCGGCGTTCGCGCCCGCGAGCGCGTCCTCGAGCGTAACTTCTCGCCACCGCGGATCAAGCATCTTGCGCAAAGGAAACTCCAGTGTCGCGTGCGTAGCCTTCGGCGTCCATGCAACGCTCCAGATAAGGCTGCACCGCCGGCGAAACAAACTCCGCGCGCCCCGCGAATTCAGGATAGATGGCCAGGCGCTCGCGGAGGTGCAGACCATACCCCTCCGTGGCTGCGCGCAACCGCGTTATCTCCGGCCAGGGCGCCTCGGGATTGATGAAGTCGCGCGTCACCGGTGAGATGCCCCCCCAATCGTTGATGCCGGCTTCCAGCAGCCGCGGAAAAGCAGCATAACTCAGATTCGGCGGAGCCTGAAGATTCATCTCCCCGTCGAGAATCAGGCGCGCCGCCGCAACCGTTCGTAGCATCTCTTCCCCAGAAGGCTCCGGGTGACTCGCCATGGGAATTCCGGGCTTGGCGCGAAAATTCTGGACAATGACTTCCTGGATGTGGCCGAACCGCCGGTGCAACTCGCGAATGGCGATCAGCGAGTCCACGCGCTCGGCAAGCGTCTCACCAATGCCGATTAGAATCCCGGTAGTAAACGGTATCCTCAAGCGGCCGGCTTCTTCGATCGTGCGCAGGCGCAGCGAGGGCACTTTGTCAGGAGCTTCCTCGTGAGCTTGGCCCGCGCGCATGAGCCGCGGGCTTACATTTTCCAGCATCAAACCCAGGCTCACGTTGGATTCGCGCAATTGCCGCATGGCTCTGGCGTTCATCAGTCCCGGGTTTGCGTGCGGCAGCAGACCGGTCTCTTTGAGGACCCGCTCGCACATGGCCGCCAGATAATCCAGGGTGCGTTCGAAGCCCTTCTGTTGAAGGAATTCCCGCGCTTCGGGAAAGATTTTCTCCGGCTGGTCCCCCAGGCTGAATAACGCTTCCTTGCATCCCGCGCGCCGCGCCTGGAACGCTGCCTCCAGGACTTCGTCCGGCGTCATGAACTTTGCGCCGGGCTCGCCGGGATCTTTCCGGAATGTGCAGTAGCCGCAATAATCGCGGCACAGCGTGGTCAGCGGGAGAAACACTTTTTTCGAGTAGCTGACCACGCGCCCGTGAAACCTCTCGCGTACCGAAGATGCAGCTCGCAGGAGCGTCCCGGTCGGCGCTTGCTCGAGAAGCAGCAGGGCTTCTTCGCGCTCAAGACCGCGCCCATCGCTGCCGCGCAGCACAGCCGCCTCCGCAGTGCCTCCTGGGAGACCTTCGCCGGCGATTGTGGCCATCTGATCCTGCGCCACGCTCCGCGGCGCGTTATTGCATTGTTCGAGTGGCATTCTTCTTCTTCTTCGCGTTGCCCGACACTACAGACTTCGTTACCGAAACAAATCCTCGTTCGCCGGCCGGATCAAACGCCTGGCGCTATCCGCGGCGCGCTTGTAAGCATAACCCCGAATCAGGACCACAGGCACGCCCCTGCGCTTCTCCATCAGGAGCCCTGCGGCAGCCGCCAAATCGTCGGCCGTGGCCAGCACGGTAGCACGCAATCGGTGTCCGGTCGCATCGCGGGCGCCGCGAAGGTCGCGAAGGACCTGCAAACCCGCCGCGCCGATGGCCACATTGGTCAGCCCCAGCCGCCAGGGACGCCCGAAAGTGTCGCTAATGACGGCAGCAA
Source organism: Candidatus Acidiferrales bacterium (assembly GCA_035631855.1). Classification (GTDB taxonomy): domain Bacteria; phylum Acidobacteriota; class Terriglobia; order Acidiferrales; family UBA7541; genus DASQHY01. The sequence continues at coordinate 6,805 of DASQHY010000093.1, read as the reverse complement.
CCCGCACGCTGCAGCGTCTGCGTATTCCAGCGATGAACTTGCTGGCGGAGCGGTCCGGATTTCGAGGCAGGCAGGTCACGCAATCTTTGCCGGGAACATTTGAGCGATCCACACCCGCATTCGCGCAGGTGAATCCATGATGCGTTTCCACGAGCAAGACACGCTCGGTCATGCGCACGACTCGGCGCGACTCCCGGAGGACGACTTCCAGGAAGCGTGCGTCCTCGTCCAATGTTTTCGCCCATTCACGCGCAGTCTCCGAGGCCTTCACCTGATTCAACCGCACAATGCGGCCTTCGGCCTTGGACACGATTTTCTGGGCGAGGACTACGACGTCACCACTGCAAATCTCGAGTCCCTCGCGGCGCGCGGCATCAGCCACCAATCGCGCCAGGTCATCGCCGGGGCGAACCTCGGGTAGGGATCGCAAACCGAAAAGTTCGAGTTTCGATGCGGTGGCACGAAGAATGTGGCGCTTTCGCTTCATAAGGCGTTGCACCGCCGTGCTTCCGAGCTTGCAAGTAATGTCGAGACTGCATGCCGCCGATGTCTCGGCGGCGCACAGATTCTAAGCGAACCTCGGCCGGGTTTCACTGCATTTCAGAGGTGAGCGATTAGGAGTACGCAGGCAAAGCTGCTTCAGCCGCTGCCGTGGAAAGACAACGGCCGGCACCCTCTTGCTGATGGTGCCGGCCGGTTAAGTCCGTAAGGCTTTCGGAATTCCGCCGCCAGGAATTCCGTTCTCCGGCGGCGGATGATTCTACTTGTCTTTGTGCTTCTCGTCGTGCTTGCGCTCTTTCTCGGCTTGCTTCTGTTGTTGTTTCGACTGTTCTTTGTTCTGTTTTTCCTGATTGCGGCGTTCGCGGTCGAGTTGCTTCTGGTTCGCCGGTGGGCGGTCCTCATGTACCTTCTCAAGATGATCGTTCGCGTGGTTCGTCGCAGAAGAGTTGCCGTGGGCATTTGCAGAAGAATTGTCGTGCGCATTTGCCGAAGCGTTGCCGCGCGCATTCGCTGGAGCATTGTCATGCGCACTTGTCGAAGCGTTGCCGCCTGAATTCGCAGGCTTGTTCGGCACGTTCGCGGAGGGTGATGCGCCAGCGTGCTCTGCCGAGGGCGGGCGATCATCATGGGTTTTTTCCGGCTTGTTGACCTTGCTGCTTCCTGCGCCTGCCGAAACACTTCCACCAGGATTCTCGGATTTGTTTGTCCCTGCGTCCGAGGGCCGTCCGCTCGAAGTCGCCCCCGGCAGATTAGCCGTTCCCGATGCGCCGGCATGCTGCGGCGATTGAGGGCGGTCGTCGCGCATGATTGCCGGCTTGCTCGGGGGCGCGTCGGCTCCCGCACTTGCAGACGGGTGCCCGCCGGCGTTTGCTGGCGCACTGCCGCCCGGAGTCACGGATTTGTCCGCACTGCCCGCCGCGGGTTGAGCATTATTGGCGGAACCGGGTTGTCTCGCGCCAGTCGCGTTCGGCTTGTTTCCGGAGCCTGCGGCAACCGTTGCGCTCGCTCCCGCCGAAGCGGCGGGCTTTACATACGGATGGGCGGCTGCGGTTGTCGCCGGCTGGACATGGGAAATTTCCGCGGCGGACAACGGCTGGCCCGGGTGCGCCGCGAGCGCCTGTTGCTGCTTGGCAAACGGCACGGGCGGGGGAGGCGGCGTGTTCTTCGCTACGACGGCCCGATTCGCGACCGCCGCGGGCGGTGTCGCCACGCTGGCATTGGCTGCTCCTGCCCCCATAACACTGGTTCTGGTCGGAGCTACCGAATTCGTGGTTCCCACATGCGCCGAGGCCAACTGCTTCGCGTCCATCGGCACGGCGGCCTTGGCCACGGCTTGCGAGCTGGCGAAGGTGCTTTGCGGCACCGCGGTCACCGCACCCGGAACGTTTCGGTTGACGTAGGTGACGTTGTTCACTTGGGTGACGTTCGTCACGTTGGTGACGTTTGTGGTGTTATAGACGTTGGTGATCGTAGTCCGGTTGATGGTCGTGTTGGTGACGTTGACATTGGTCACGTACGTCGGACTGACGCGGTATGCCGGAACAAACACCTCACGCGGCCCCAGCGGGAACCACGCCACACCTGCGACGCCCCGGCCGACACCCACAGCAACACTGAAGTGCGGGCCGCCAACCCACGCCACGAGCGCCGGAGCATACACGGGGCGGACAACCACAGGCCCGGGCACCCAGCCCCAGAAGCCGCCTACAAAAACCCAGCGGCCATAGTGAAAAGGCGCGAAGCCCCAGGGCGCGTCGTCCACCCACGTCCAGCCCCACGGCGAAATCCAGACCCAGTGGCCGAACCGGTAGGGCGCCCAGCCCACCACAACCGTCGTGGGCACCCAGACGTGTCCGTATTCGGGCACGTCTCGCCAGGTACCATGATCGTCCAGGTCCTCATATCCGGTAACATCGCGCGAAACATATTTCGCGGATTCGGCATGGTCTTCATGCCGATCGCGGTCCCTGCACCATTTGTCGAAATCGTCGTAGTCCCCGGCATTCTGGATATCCACATCCAGCGTGTCGGTGCCATTGAACACACCACGCTGCTCGGAGTGAATGGTGGATGCTTGGCCGCCTCCGGTCACTTCCCCTTCGCCTCCGCGGACGGCGATGACCGTGGCATTGCCGTCCTCGTTTGTCTCGATGCGGTACTCGCCGGGGCGGAGCAGCGAAAACGCCAGGTTCGGCGTGTCCACTTCAAACGTTTCGTCTTGATCCAGGCGCCGCAAGCGGATATTCAGAACCCCGTCCGTCAGGCGAATCTGCACGGTGCGGTCGTCCAAATTGAGAAAGGAAAATCCGGTGTTGCCGCCCAGCCGGATTGCCGCTGAGCCAATGTGAAGTTCTGCGCGAGCCTCTTTGTCCGCCCAGAGCTTGTCGCCGGTGGTGATGGGGCGGTTGGCCACTGCGGAGACCCACTCCTCTTCCCCGCCGGGCTGGAACGACACCGAGCCATGAATGTAGTTCAGCCGGGCCACGCGCCCCGGAGGATCATCGGCGTCGGCAGCAGCGCGCTGCGGCATGGCCAACATCACCAACGCAGCCGTCAACAGCACACTCGTCAGACTCAGCATCTGCTTCCATGTATTCGTCATAAGAGTTGATGTTCCTCCCTAGTGGTGCAAGCGCACTGCGCCCAGGTACACTCATGAAACCCCATTCTTTCAAGTTAGTTGTTGTGCGAAGCGCGCACAAGGACCTGTGTCTAAAGGGTGTCCTGAACGGACGAGCAGCCCCGTCGATTCGATACTTCCAGGCTAAACAGCAGCGACGTGGCGAGATTGAGAAGGACTCACGCAGGTGATGATTTGAGCCTCAAGAAAAAAGGCGGCTTCCCACAAGAGAAGCCGCCCGGCAAAGACAAGTTCTAGTGGCGTCCGTGCGACGATCCGGAGCTGGAGCGGCCCGAGGATCCGGATGAGCCGCCGCGTGAGCCTCCGCCGCCCGAACTCGACCGGCCGGCCGAGTATGACCCGCCGCCTGAAGACGACCTTCCGCTCGAATACGAACGGCCACTCGAGTATGACCCGCCACCCGAAGAGCGGCCGCTCGAGTAGGAACGGCTCGGAGCTGAGTTGGAACGCGACGGCGCCGAGTACGAACGCCCCGAATAGGTGGGCGGAGAGTAGGATCGGCCGGATTGACGGCCGCCCGACGAACTCCCATTCCAATTTGACGGCGGACGATCGGCGGAACGGTTTGTCGGCCGCGACATCGAGGTTGCCGAACGATCCATCTGCGGGCCACCGCTTACGCGCGAATTCGATCTACCGCCATTCCAATTTGCCGGCGGGCGATCAGCAAAATGGTTTGTCGCACGCGGCATGGAGGTCGCCGAACGATCCATCTGCGCGCCTCCGCTTATGTGTGAATTCGATCTACCGCCATTCCAATTTGCCGGCGGGCGATCAGCAGAATGGTTTGTCGCCCGCGGCATAGATGTCGCCGAGCGATCCATCTGCGCCCGATCCATCTGAGCCCGAGCAGAAGGCATCGAGCCCCGCGACGCGGACGGCGGCCTGTCTTCCCGCACCGTGGCTGGGCGTCCCGGCATGGGCGCGGAGGATTGCCCAATGCGCGCATTGGAGGACCCCTTGGCCATCGCCGCATTTCCCGAGGGCCTGTTGGAAGACGATGCCGAAATTCTGGCAGAGTTTGCGGAGCGGAATGCCGGACCTTGGACACCGGTCTTCGCGCGGAGTTGCGCCATCGTCTGCGAATCCAGCGGACGGCCCGGGTTCTTCGCCAGCGCAGACTGTCGCGCCGAGAACGGCACGGCCGCAGGCGCGGGAGTCGAACGCGTCACCACGGAGCGGCTGAGAACTGCCGGCGACGGCAAATGCGCGTTCACGGCTCCGTGCACGCCCAGAACGCTCCGCGAGTTCGGAGCAATCGCCGCAGTGGAAGTGGCACGAGCAGAGACCATGGCCTTGACTGCCGAACCGCTCAGGGCTGCCCTAGCCACCGACCGCGAATTCACAAACGCCGAGCGCGGAACCGCTGTAATTCCACCGGCCACACGCTGGTTCACGAAATGAATACCGCCGGAATTCCGGTTGTTCAAAATCGCTCGGTTTACGATCACCGTGTTCCTGATGTTGATGTTGGTGATGAACACCCGGCTGCAGCGGAATCCGGGGAAGAAAGGCTCGCCGAAGCCCAGCGGGAACCAACCGATGGGTCCGCCAAATCCAAAGCCGAAGAAGAAACGCGGCCCGCCCACGAACCCGACCAGTGCAGGCGCAAAGAACGGCCGCGCAAAAAATGGTCCCGGGCACCAGCCCCAGAACCCTCCGACGAACGCCCAGCGGCCATAGTGAAATGGCGCAAAGCCCCAGGGCTCGTCCTCTACCCAGGTCCAGCCCCACGGATCAATCCACACCCAATGGCCGTAGCGATACGGCGCCCAGCCCACGGGCACGGTCGGATACCACACCGGACCGTAATCCGGCGTTTCGCGCCACACTCCATGGTCGTCGAGGTCTTCATAGCCGGTCACGTCGCGCGAAACATATTTCGCGGAAACAGAATGATCTTCGCGACCATCACGGTCCATCGCCCAGCGGTCCAGATCATCCGGCCCGCGGGCGCTGCCGGTTTCCATGCGGGGATTCTCGGCGCCGGTGAAATCGGCGCGATCGCCGGCGTGCACCGTATAGTTCTGCCCCCCGGTCACCACTTCGCCCTCGCCGCGGAACGCGGTGATGTTGGTGACATCCCCGTTTTCATTGACGTCCACGCGGAAATCGCCCGCGCGGACCACTGTGAAGGCCAGGTTGGGAGTATCAATCTCGTAGGTCTCGCCGCTGCGCAGCTCGCGCACGCGCATATTGATGGAGCCTTCGGTCAGGCGGATTTGAATGGTATTGTCGTCCAGATTCAGGAAGGAAAACCCGGTGCGTTCGCCCAGATGGATTGCTGCGGCGCCTGCATGCAGTTCCGCGCGCCCACCGTTGTCGGTCCACAGCTTGTCGCCGGTGGTCATCGGACGGTTGACCACTGCTTCGGTCCAATCGGCGGCGCCGGCCGGCTGCATGGACACGGAACCGTTCAGGTAGCTAATGCGCGCGGCGCGCGACGGCGGATCGCCTTCATCCGCCACGGCGCGTTGCGGAACCGTCATTCCTAATCCGAGGGCACACGCCAATGCTGTGAGAAAGCCCATTCGGCGAAAGAATCGTGTTCTCATTTTCGGCCCCTGACCCAGGCGCCCGACGAAAACTCGGGCCAAACCGCCTGTCAGTTCCTTAGCTATCCTACTCCACTACATACAAACCCCAAGCACAGGAATTAGTTGCATCCTGCCCGATTCCCTTCCTCAAGGCGAGCATCCTATATCACCTTTATAATCAACGCAGTACGGGCCTCGTCCGGTCGCGGCACTAACGCGTCCCTGCGGCATCCCGCGTGAATGGGGCCGGACAAAACGCGGGATTGCTGCCGCCGCCCCTGCTGATTTGTACAGGCTTCGCATCGGGGGCGTCCAATCGCAGGAGATAAATGTCTGTCTCCGGCACGCGCGGCCCGGGTTCCCACCAGAACGGATCGTAGTAGTAATACTCGCTGAAGTGCGGGCCGCATTCGAAGGCAATCTCAGCGCTGTCCGGCGACCACGTGGGCTTCCGGCAATACAGCTTCTTTTCATTCGTGAGTTGGCGAAGGTCCGACCCGTCGGCATTCACGACAAAGAGTTGCGTGTCCCAATTCTTGCCGACCAGAAACGCCATCCTCTTCCCGTCCGGCGACCACGCCGGAGATTGCACGTGATCCTTTTTCCCGGAAAGATTCCTGAGTTCGGACCCATCTGCATCCATCACATAGAGACCTTGCGTTGTGCCGTGCGTGCCGTGCTCGACCGCCAGCGCAAGTCTCTTTGCGTCTGGCGACCATGCGGGATCATCGGCTTTCAGCTCCGGATCGGTGAGGCGATGTTCCCCGGAGCCATCGGCAAGAGCAACGAAGATTGCGGGGTGGTTCTTCTTTCCGCGAGACGCCACGTACGCCACGCTCTTGCCGTCTGGTGACCACGCAAAATGATACGCGTCGCGAATCAGCAGAGGCGGCGGATCATTGCGATCCAGCTCCATGGCGTAGATGCCGGTCTTGTCCCACGCACGGCGTGGCGCCGGGCGAAAATCCACCGCGACGCTCCGCCCATCGGGCAACCAGGCGGCCTGCGGAATGAATCCCGGCCCGAGGCTTTGTTCCAGGGGTTCCCCGCCGTCGGAATCGAGGATGCTGATATCGGTATCGAATGCCAGGCGTCCGGTGCTCACGCGGTATGGCGCGGGGGAATC
>DASQHY010000092.1:0-8880 GCA_035631855.1 Candidatus Acidiferrales bacterium | reverse complement strand
GCGGGCGAGGACCAGCCAGGAGTAGCCAGGAACAGGACGCCCAAGAGCAGGCTAATGCAGGTCTTTCGAGGGGAAAAGTTCGGTCGAGACATCCGCATGAAATGGTTCCTTTGATCCCACGCGCAGGGCTTCACGAGCGCGGCAAACGTTTGATGGTGCATCCGAAGGCTTTGGTTTCCGCGACAGCCACGGGCTTGCCTTCTGCAACGGCGTCGAGCGCGGCGCGAAGGTCGCGCGTGGTGATGTTGGCCGGATTGCGGCTGTCGTCAATCCGCCCGTGGTAGCGCAGTGTCCAGGAGGTGTCGAAGAGAAATGCTTCCGGGGTCACCGTGGCCCCGAAGAGGTCGGCCACGCGATTGTCGGGGTCCTTGACAATGGTGAAGCCGAGGGCTTTCTCAGCGGCGTGGCGGGCGACTTCCTCGGGCGGCTCATTGCGATTGGCGTTCACGCCCACCACGGCGTAACCCCGGGCGGTATAGTCGCGGGCGAGTTCCGCCATGCGCTGATTGTAATCGTTGGAAACCGGGCAACGCGTGGCGATGAAGATGAGCAGCGTTCCGTGCTGTCCCGCAAAGCGATAGAGCGAGACCGGTTTTCCGTCGAGCGTTGTGAAAAGGACGTCGCCGGCCTTGCTTCCAACGGTTACTTGCGCGGCGGGCGCGGAATTCTGGGACGCGACTCTCCAAAGGCCAAACGCAGCAATGCTTGCGAGCAGCACAAGAACGGTAACCACTTTACGCATGAGACCGAACTCCTTCCGGGCCGGATCACCATGTTGATTCTAGCTGGGGGGCTGCCGGACTTCAATTCACGCGCCCCCAATCCCTTTCGACGGCTCCCGGCCGAATAGAGTGAGCGGCCCGCCGGTGCAGTACAATGTGAGGCGGAGGACCGCTTGTGTGCAAAGCACCGAAAATGGTATAAAATTGCTTCCTTGTTTCACTTTGGGTCTTCGCACGCGCGGGAGCGCGGTATAATTAACCAAGGAGAGGTTTGATGGCCTACGTTATTGCTGAGCCCTGCATCGGAACAAAAGACACCGCCTGTGTGGACGTTTGCCCGGTGGACTGCATCCACCCGCGCAAGGACGAGGCGAATTTCGAGGGCGAAACACAGCTCTACATCAGCCCCGTCGAATGCATCGACTGCGGGGCTTGCGTTCCCGTGTGCCCGGTGACGGCGATTTTCGCGCTCGAGGATTTGCCGGAAAAGTGGGCGAACTTCACGGCCATCAACGCCGACTGGTACGTCAACAAGAAGTAGCGCGGCCGGCGTCGGCGCCACCGGAAAACTTTTGCGTGCGGCGGGCCTCCGGGCTCGCCGCATTTTTATTTGGGAGTACGCGGTCAGGCTTCCAGCGCGGCGACGCTGCTCTGGCGCGCGGCGCTGGCAAGGGTTCGCTTGCGGATATCGTCGAACGAGGTTTCGAACAGGATGCGCTCGACCGCGCCCTGGACGTCCTGCCACAACTGCTTGAGCCCGCACGAATCGCTCTCGGGGCACGCATAGGGATGCGCCTCGTCTGTTTCGATGCAGCTGGATTGGGAGAACTGGCCGTCCACGATGCGCAGCACTTCGCCCACGGAAATCTTCTCCGGAGCCCGCGCCAAAGTGTACCCGCCGCGGACGCCCCGGCGGCTTTCCAAGACGCCCGCTTTCTTCAGCTCCAGCAGGATATGCTCGAGGTATTTCAGCGGGATGCTGTGCCGCCGAGCCACTTCCTGAATGGTCACCACGGTCGGGTATTTCAGGCTGAGATAGAGCACAGCCTTCGCGGCATACTCGCCTTTGGCGCTGATTCTCATCAGGTTGGAAACCCTACCAAAATGATAGGGTTTCACAGACCTGGGGCCTTGTCAACGGCTCTTGGCGGTCTTGGCGTGTCGCAACCGGGGGAGGTGCTTGGAGGCAGGGATGCGGCCCTGGCACAACTCCCCGAGCCACCATCGCACTGAAGATCTTAGGGAAGCCAGGGCGATGCCTCCGTGGGAGTCCGGGTAGCGCTCCAGCTTGCGCAGACCCTCGGTCAGGAGGGACTCGCAGCCGGCGCGGTTGCTCCGCTGATAATGGTGAAAGGCTGCAGCAACCTGGATGATTCCTTGCAGAAACGGCTTCTCGTGTCTGGGAGCGTGCAGCCAGATTTCTTCCCAGGATTCATGCGCCTCAAAGAACTCCCTTCGATTGAAGTGGTCGAGCCCCTCTTGAAACTTCCTTTTTTCATTCGTTGCGGAAACCCGCGCCATGCGTCCCATCCGAGATTGAATCAGCCGATACAGCCGGGCATCATAGCAGAGGCAGGTTCACCGCATACGGCGCCACAAGAACACGCTATGATGATGCTTCACGCGACCGAGGCAGAGTGACACCCAAATTCCATCTCGTGCTTCTGATTCATGCGCATCAACCCGTGGGCAATTTCAGCGTGGTGCTGGAGCGCGCCTACCAGCAGTCTTATTTGCCGTTCTTGGAACAGTTGAAGCGGCATCCCGGCGTTCGTTTGGGGATGCACTACTCCGGCGTATTGCTCGAATGGATCGAGAGAAATCATCCCGCCTTTTTCGACTTATTGCGTGAACTGGCAGGACGCGGCCAGGTGGAGCTTGTCGGAGGAGGCTACTACGAGCCCATCCTCATCTCCATCCCACCCGAAGACCAGCACGAGCAGGTCCGCCTCATGGCCGACTACCTCGAGAAACATTTTGGGCAGCGGCCTGCCGGAGCGTGGCTGGCCGAGCGCGTCTGGGAGCCGCAAATTCCTTCCCTGCTGGCGCGTGCGGGAATCGCTTACACGCTTGTGGATGACATTCATTTTCTGTCCGCCGGATTTGAGCCCGAGCAGCTCTTCGGCGCATATGTTGCCGAAGATGCCGGGCGGAGCATCGCGTTGTTTCCGGGACTCAAACGGCTGCGCTACCTGGTTCCGTTTCGCGGTGTCGAGGAGACCATAGCCTTTCTGCGCGAAGCTGCCGCCGCCAACCCCGGTGGGATGGCGGCGATGGGCGACGACTGCGAAAAATTCGGCGTCTGGCCGGGGACGTTCGAGCATTGCTACCGCGACGGCTGGCTCGAGCGGTTTTTCGCTGCCGTCGAGGAAAACGCGGATTGGCTGGCGATAACACCTCCGCAGGAGTATCTTGCCGCCAACCGGCCGCGTGGCCGCGCCGATCTCCCGACCGCTTCGTATTCGGAGATGATGGAGTGGGTTTTTCCGACACCTGTGCGCCAGCGATTGCGCGCCGTCTCGCAGGAATTCGCAGGCCGGCCGGATGTCCAACGATTCTTACGCGGCGGAGCCTGGCGGGGATTCCTCACCAAGTACCCCGAAGCAAATCTTCTGCACAAGAAAATGCTGTATGTTTCGCGGAAATTGCAGGCGCTCAGGCATAGCAGGCAGAGTCCCCCAGCGCGCCGAAAACTCGCCGAAGCGCGAAAACTTCTTCTCCGCGCCCAATGCAACGATGCTTACTGGCACGGCATCTTCGGGGGGCTCTACGCGCCGCACTTGCGCACCGAACTGTGGAAGTCGCTGATTGGCGCGGAGACCGTTGCGGATGGAATCGCCCGGGGTAAAGCGGCTCGGCCTCAATTTAAGCGGCTCGACTTTGACGCCGACGGCGCCGAGGAGCTTTATTTCACCGCGCCCGCCTACGCTGCGCTGGTGAAGCCCTCCGACGGCGGAACCCTGGCCTCGCTGGAATTCCGCCCGCGCCGCGCCGCGCTGATGAATTCGATCCAGCGGCGCCCCGAGGCTTACCATGAACGGTTGGAGGCGGCTGCCGGCGCGCCTGCGGGCCGGGTCGCTTCCATTCACGAGCAGACGCGCGTGAAGGAAAAAGGGCTCGAGCGGCTTTTGCGTTACGACCGTTGGGCAAGACACGTCTTTCGCTTGCTGCTGTTTCCTGCCGAGAAGACGCACAACGATTACGAAGCGCTGCGGCTGGATGAAAACGGCGCGTTTGCCGGCGGAGAGTATGAAGTGCTCTCGGCATCGGCGAAAAAAGTGGAGCTCGCCAGGGAAGGCCATCTGACTTCACCGGGCTTTACGCGCGAGTCCGAGGGTGCCGCACGAGCGAAGAAAACTTTCACATTCATCCCCATTGAGCGCGGCTTCGAAGTTTCGTGCGACGTCGAGTTGGCCGCCACCGGCAGCATCCCCGGACCGCTCACTGCGGGAATCGAGGTGGTCGTCAATCTTCTCGCGCCGCTTGAGGCCGATCGCGCCATCGAATCCGGCGGGAAGCGTCATCGGCTCGACTGGAGCGCGGCGGTTCCCGCCTCGGAGTTGTCCTTCGTGGATGGCTGGCAGAAGTTCCGCGTGACGCTCGCAGCGGTGAACGCCAAGGAATTCTGGATCGCTCCGATTGAAACGGTCTCGGAATCGGAGGCTGGTTTTGAACGCGTTTACCAGGGCTCGCAGATTCTGACGGTTTGGCCTGTCACACTCGAGCCAGGAAAGCCCTGGACCGCCCGGCTCGTTCTCCGCGCGGAATCTCTCTGACCGCTAGCCGGCTATCAGCAGGCTTTGCGCGAAGGGCCACTCCGGATCCACCCATTGTGCTTCGCAGCGGAAACCGACACGCGCGGCGCTTTCCACGATTTCCTGCGTGAAATACTTGTGCGAGCTTTCCGTCCAGAGGGTCTCTTCTTTGGCAAGGCGGACGGAAAACCCCGCGCCGCGGACGCGCACGGTCTGGCTGCAGAGCGAGCGCAAATGCATCTCGATGCGGCGCTCGGCGGCGTTCCAGCGGGCTTCATGGCGAAATTGCGAAAGGACAAAGTTTGCGCCGAGCTCGCGGTTGAGGCGCGCCAGAAGATTGAGGTTGAACGCCGCGGTTACGCCGGCGGGATCGTCATATGCCGCCAGCAATTGCGCGACCGGCTTCATCAGGTCCGTGCTCAGGAGCAGCGCATCGCCGGGCACCAGAATCCGGCGTACCTCGCCGAGGAATTCTTCACCGGCATCGCGGTCAAAGTTTCCCAGCGTGCTGCCGAGGAAAAGCACGAGCAATCGTTCGCGAGGCGCGCGGTGTGCGGCGACGGCCAGCAAGCCTTCGAGGTACGGCCGCTCGTAGCCCACCACGCTGACCAGATCGATCTGTCCCAGCTCCTTCTGGCACTGCGCCAGCGCGGTAGGAGAGATCTCAATGGGGTAATAAAAGGTTCGCTGCCGTCGGGAGAGCGCCTCGAGGAGCCAGCGCGTCTTTTTGCCGCTTCCGCTGCCCAGTTCGGCCACCAGAACAGGCGACGCCAGATGGGCGACGATTTCGCCGGCGTAGTCTCGCAGCAAACGCTCGTCGGCGCGCGTGAGGCCGTATTCGGGAATCACGCTGATGACTTCGAAGAGCGCCGAGCCCACTTCGTCGTACAGGTATTTGGAAGGCAGTTCCTTCTGGCCGGGCTTGGTCAGGCCGGCGCGAACTTCCGCGCCCATTTCCTGCACAGAGTATTGCGCGATGGTTTGTGTCAGCATGAAGTCTCCCCGGGCGGGCCAGTTATTCCTGAACGCAGCGAAAGCCGGCGTAAGCGTACTGATAATGCGGCTGGAACCAGTTGCGAAACGACCTGCGCAGCAGGCACGCAGCCGTCCGCGCCGAGCCGCCCTTCATCACGAAGTGTTTCCCGTCAAAAAAATCGGCCGAGTAGCCGGGATAAAATCCGAAGGCGCGAAATCCCTCGAACGGACGAAACTCTGTGCGTGTCCATTCCCAGCCGTTGCCAAGGACGTCTTCGACGCCGAACGCGCTGGCGCCCGCAGGATGTGCGCCGACAGGCGTGGGATCCCATCGATGAAAATCAAAATTGCCGCGCTCTGCCGAAGGCGGTTCTTCGCCCCAGGGATAACTGCGCTCGCGGCCGTCCGGAGTGCCATAGGCCGCGCGGTGGAACTGCCCCTCGGTGGGGAGCGATTTGCCAAGCCAGCGCGCATAGGCAGAAGCCTCGGCGTGACTCACATAGACGGGCCAGTCGAGCGGCAGGCGGATCTCGGCGAACATGCCGCGGTACATCCACAGGTTGCCGTTTCGCAGCCAGAAGGCGGGATGTTGAATCTGACGGGACTCTTTCCAGGCCCAATCCGCGTCGCTCCAAAGCACCCTGTTGTGGTAGCCGTCCGCCTGAACGAATTTCAAAAACTCGCCGTTGGTTACCTGGAACGCGTCAATGCCGAATGCCGGAACTTCCAAAGTATGGGCCTCGAATTCGTTGTCCCAGCCAAAGCCGCCGGGCCCGCGCTGCAGGCCGAGCGTGGCGCGGCCCTCGGGGATCTGCACCGTGGCCGGACGAACGCCGCGTCCTCCCGGAGCAGGCCGCGCCGGCTGGCTCACTTTGCGTTCCGGGGGAAGCTGGTGCAGCATGTAGGCGAGTGTTTCGGCATGCATCAGGCGGTGTTCAATAGCGACCTCGAGCAGCAGGGCGGTCTGCGGATGCCCGCTCGAGGGCGTGCGGGACCACCGTTCGATTGCGCCATCCAGCGCGTCGCGAAGGCGATGGTTGTACGCCTCAATCTGTGCGCGCGCCGGCCAGTCCTGCGGCTTATCGTCCGGCAACCCGCCGCCCACCGGGTCAATGCCAAAAGCAAACAGGCGGTCGAACGCAGGATGGAATGCCGCCAAACCAAAGGCGCGCTGCGCGAGGAGGTTCCAGTCGAAAGCCTCCAGATGGCCCAGATAAAAAATAACCCGGTGGCGCTCGGGAATCGGCCGATCGTGAATGGCTTCGGGGAGGACGATGCCAAACAGCTCATCGGATCGCGCGCGAGCTTCGGCCATGCGGGATTTCAGTTGCTGGCGGCTCAGGTCGAAAGTGGCTGGCGCTGCCATGCCGAGTTCTCCTCCGGCTTAGATGATCCAGGCGCGTTCGGGTTGCAAACAATTGGCCGGGAGGATTGAGGGAAGAGTCCTGTTTAACCGTAACGACGCAGAATGTCAAATAAAATGACGATAACACCCGAGAGCGACAATCAGGGGAGTGGCCGGTTCGCCATTGAGTGCCGCCATGTGTGGTACCGCGCGAACGGCGCACGCCCGCGCGTCGCGGACTTGAATCTGCAAATCACACGCGGTGAGACGCTGGTGTTGCTCGGGCGCAGCGGCTCCGGGAAGACAACTGCACTCAAGCTCATCAACCGCCTCCTGGAGCCCAGCGAAGGCGCGGTTTTCGTGGAGAACCGCGCGACCACGGAGTGGGACCCCATCCGTTTGCGGCGCGGCATCGGCTACGTGATTCAGGAAGCCGGCCTGTTTCCCCACCTGACGGTTGCGAAAAACGTGGGCCTCGTCCCAAAGCTCGAGGGCTGGCCGGCCGGAAAAATTCAAGCGCGCGTGGAAGAAATGCTGACGCTGGTGGGGCTCGCGCCGCGCGAATTTTCCGGACGCAAGCCGCGCGAGCTCTCGGGAGGACAGCGGCAGCGCGTGGGCGTGGCTCGGGCGCTGGCCGCCGATCCGCCGATCCTGCTGATGGATGAGCCGTTTGGCGCGCTCGATCCGGTGACGCGCACGGAGCTGCAAAGGGAGTTTCGCCGGCTGGCGCAGCGGCTGGGGAAGACCATCGTCTTTGTCACCCACGACGTTCGCGAAGCGCTGTTGCTGGGCTCGCGCATCGCGCTGCTGGCGGAGGGAAAGCTCGTGGCGGTGCGCGCTCCGGCTGCGTTTCTTAGCTCGCCGGAACCCGAGGTGAAGGAATTTCTTGCGTCGTTACAGGAGCCGGCAGGAGGGGAGGCGCAATGAGCCACTTCGAATTCATGCTGCGTCACTGGGAAGAAGTCTTGCAGGTGACGCTCGAACACGTGTTGCTGGTCGCTGTCGCCATGGGCATCGCGACCCTCATCGCCATTCCGCTCGGAATTGCATTGACGAGGCGGCGCGCCTTGCGTGTTCCCGTACTGGGCCTGGCGAACATCATGCAAACGGTGCCGAGCCTCGCGCTTTTTGGGTTTTTGATTCCCGTGCCGTTCATCGGAGGCATCGGGCGGCGCACCGCGATTGTGGCCCTCGTGCTCTACGCGCTCCTGCCCATTCTGCGCAACACCTATGCGGGAATCGCCGGCGTGGACCCGGCGGTGATTGAAGCTGCGCGTGGCATGGGCATGACCCCGCGGCAGCTTCTCTGGCAGGTCGAGTTGCCGCTGTCTTCCGCCGTGATTCTCGCTGGCCTCCGCGTGGCCACCGTGATTACCATCGGCGTCGCCACCATCGCCGCAGCCATCGGCGCAGGCGGGCTTGGCACATTTATTTTCCGCGGAGTCTCCATGGTGAACGACCAGGTGATTCTGGCGGGAGCGGTTCCCGCGGCACTGCTGGCCATCCTAGCCGACGTTAGCCTGGGCTGGGCCGAGCGGCGCCTGGCAACGAAATGAAGAAAAACCTGGCCGCGGCTGGAATACTGGTGTGCTTATGCGGGTTCTTAGCGGGCTGCCCCGGCGGCGCAAAGCCGCGGCTGGTGATTGGCTCGAAGAATTTTACCGAGCAAATCATCCTTGCCGAACTGCTCGCGCAGCACATCGAAGCGCGCACGGGCATCGTTGTAGAGCGCAAGGTCAATCTCGGCGGCACACTCGTTTGCCACGAGGCCTTGCGCGCCGGCCAGATTGACCTCTATCCCGAATATACGGGGACCGCGCTGACGGCGGTGCTTGGCGAAAAGCCGGGCGGTGATTCGGCCGCCGTGTATGAGAGAGTAAAAGCGGGTTACGCGGCGCGCTTCGGGCTCGAAGTGACGGAGCCGCTGGGCTTCAACAACACGTTTGCCATGGTGGTGCGCGGCGAAGACGCTCGCCAGGAACATTTGCATGCCCTGTCGGACATCGCGCCTTTTGCGCCGCACTGGCGCGTCGGCGTGGGCTACGAATTCCTCGAGCGTCCCGACGGTTATCGCGGATGGGCG
>DASQHY010000091.1:0-3125 GCA_035631855.1 Candidatus Acidiferrales bacterium | reverse complement strand
GAGACAATCTGCGAAACGGCAGGAAAGCCGCTCTGCGTAGTGTTGGGGCTGGGGATGAGTTGAAGCAGTGCGGTTGCGACGCCGGAGGACTCGATAGGCACCATATTCCCGGGGAACGGATTGCCCGTCGCGGGATTGATGGGACAGTCGGCTCCTGGGCAAAGGTCAGAAAAGTTTCCCGTTCGTTCGGCGGCAGATGGAACGTTCTGCAGAATGGACGCCGGAGTCTTTTCCCGGCGCCATTCCTGGGACCAGAAGAAAAACGTCTTTTTCTTGTCCGAATTGTAATGATGCGGAATGTAAACCGGCCCACCAACGGTGTACCCGAAATCATGCTTCTTGTAGGGTGGATTCGGATGATCGGGGTTGTTTCCGGATTCCCATGGCCTGGCGTTGAACATGTCGTTGCGCAGGTACTCGAAGGCGCTGCCGTGTAAACCGCTCGTGCCGCTTTTGGTTTCCACTTCGACCGTTCCGGAACCATTGCGGCCATATTGCGCGCCGTAGTTGGAGGTCAGAACCTTGAATTCCGCGATGGCTTCGAGATTGGGATAGACGTTCAGCGTGGAATTGCTGCCGTTATCCATGTTGTCGCCGCCGTCGAGCTCCCAGTTGTTGTACTCGGTGCGCCCGCCATTCATGCTGTAGGCGACGTTGCCGTATACTCCAACCTTGCCTTCGTCCGAGCCACTCTGATTCACCACGCCGGGCGCCAGGGTAACGAGCTGCGTGAAGTTCCGGCCGTTCAGCTCCAAATTATTGATCTGCTTGCCGGTGATCGTGCTGGTCAGGTCCGAAGATTGCGTCTCCACCTGCGCCGCGGCTTCACCGGTTACGGTAATCTCTTCGCTCATGGCGCCCACCGTCAGAGTGACGTCGACGCGCGCTTTTTCCGCGACGTTCAGCTTGATGCCCTGCGCGGTGTACTTTTGAAAGCCCTTGGCGGAAACGCTCAGATTGTAGGTATCTCCGGGCAAGCCGGCGACGGTGTACGCGCCATCACCATTGGTCGAGGTCGAACGCGTAAGGCTTCCCGCCGTGCTGGTCAGCACAACCTCCGCGCCCACCACTGCGGCGCCCGATTTGTCGATCACGGTGCCGCTGATGTAGCCGGTATCTTGGGCATAGGAAGCGCAGGGGATGCTCAGCATTGCCAACGTCCCGAGCAGGAACAGCGTGAATGCCGCGATGGCAAACCTCCGAGCGCTTGGCAATTTAGAAGTCGAGAGACCAGAAGCATGTGCCTTCACAGTAGTACCTCCCAAAATTTTCAGTCTGGAAATGGGCAGGGGAGCCCCGTTGACGGACGCTTCAGCTTGGCGATTCGCCGGAGACAACTCATTCGGGCACAGCCCCCACCACTCGACCACGCGAAGATTGCACCGGGACTTATTAAATCGAGTTAATAAGCCATTCCATCGCTGCTGTCAAGCCCCATTTTTGTCGCTTTTTTGTTGGCGGAGGACCACTTCGCGGCTGCGCCCGCGCAGCACTCGGCGCCGCTCGAAAATCGGTTGGAATCTCTCTGAAATAGCGATATTGCTTACGGCCGCTTGAATTCGCCGCGAGGCTGCCGGAGACTACAAGGCGAATGCTACGCAGAGTTCTGGTACTGCACGCGGTGGCAAATTTCTGGCTGCCAGGTCTTGTGGCTGGCCTGCCGGCGCAGCGCGCCGAGGCCCGCCCGGTGGTCTTGCAAGGTAGTTCGTCCACGAACGCGGCGGGTGCGACCGATCTTCCGGCATTGTTCGCCGAAGGCCAAGCCGCCTTGCAGCACGGACAACTGGACACCGCCGAAGCGGCCTTTCGCAAGGTGCTGGCGGCCGACCCGCGCTCGGGAGCAGCGTACGCGAACCTCGGCGTGGTGGCCATGCGCCGCAAGGAGTGGGACCACGCGCTGGCGCTGCTGCAGAAAGCCGAAAAGCTGGAGCCGAAAATGGCCGGCGTGCGCCTGAACATCGGTCTGGTGAGGTATCGGCGCGGCGATTACGCCGGAGCCATCGCGCCGCTGGCTTCGGTGGTACGCGAGCAACCGGACTCGCCGCAGGCGCGGTACCTTCTTGGGCTTTGCCACGTTTTCACGGAGAACTACGTGGAGGCGGTGGCGGTGCTCGAGCCGCTTTGGCCGCAGCAATCCAATAATTTTGTGTATCTGTACGTGCTGGGAATCGCCGCGCACGGTGCCGGACGAAGAGAATTGGACGAAAAAGCCCTCAGCCGCTTGCTGGAGGTGGGAGGCGACGCTCCCGAATTTCATCTGATCCTCGGCAAGGCGTACCTGAATCGCGAGGAACCGGAAAAAGCGTTGGCGGAACTGCAGCGCGCCGCCGCGGCGAATCCCAGCCTGCCCTTCGTGCATTTCAGCCTGGGTGTCGCGTACCTGCGGCTGGATCAAAGAGATGCGGCGCTGGCTGAATTTCAGAAAGACCTGACCGTGGAGCCGGACCTCGCCGACACCTACGAGCAGCTCGGGGAGTTTTACTTGCATGCGGGAAACAATGAAGAGGCCGCCCAATATTTTCGCGAGGCGCTGAAGCGCAATCCGCAAATGGCGGCTGCGCTCTTTGGAGCAGCGAAGATTTATCTGCAACAACGGAATTATCGCGAAGCGCTCAAGGCCATCGATACCGCGGTGCGCGTGGCGCGCGAAAATCAGGAAGTGCACTTTGTGCGGGGGCAAGTGCTGGCGCGGCTGGGGCGCCGCGAGGAAGCGCAAGCGGAATTCGCCACGGCTCAGAAAATTCTCAACTCCGGATTGAACAAGCGCCGCGAATCGCTAAGTGACACGCATGTGCCGAACCCGGAGTTGGTTGAGCCGCCGGAGTAGTGCTGGTGGCCGGTGCTGATTGTGTTGGTGTGGGTCCGGCGAGGAGATGCGGCGGTGGAGGGTTGGTCGATCGTCAGAGCACAGGCAGGAGTGCCTGTGCTACTTGGGGAGTTATAGTGGCGGGCTTTGCCACGGGCCGCGGGCAGTTTCGATCTGCTCGGCTACGGCTAGCACCAGCTCTTCTTCGTGAGGGCGGCCGATGACCTGGACGCCGATGGGCAGGCCGTCCGCGGAAACAGCCACTGGCACGGAGGCGCCGGGGAGACCCGTCAGATTGAGCCATTGTGAGAAGCGCATG
>DASQHY010000090.1:0-7808 GCA_035631855.1 Candidatus Acidiferrales bacterium | reverse complement strand
TATTGGGACGCGTTGACGGAAGAAGAGTCCGCGAATTCGCCCAACCGGTCGAAGGCCGCTTCGTATGTTCCGGAAGGGAGCAATGTATTGGATGTAGCCTGCGGGAGTGCGGCCAATGCTTATTGGCTTGCCGCAAAATGCCGCTATTTCGGGGCTGACATCTCGCAATCCGGCTTGCGCCGGGCATCGAGGCCAGGACTGCGCTTGGCTTGCGGAGACGGAGACCAGCTTCCCTTTGCCAGCGCGTCGTTTGATGCCGCGATCTCCACATTCGCCTTGGAGCATGACGTAAACCCCGTCCGGATGCTGGAAGAGTTGCGCCGTGTCGTGCGCGCCGGTGGACGCATCGTTTTATTGGGGCCGAGCTGGGACCTGCCGTTTTGGTATCCCAACTCCGTCCGAAGCAAAGCGCAGAAGCCTCTCTGGCGGCTCACCTACACCATCCGGCGCCTGCTCGGGCAGCTCGGTGGATGGCTGTTGGGGATCTTGCCATTTTTAATCATCGAGGATCCGGACGTGTTTTGCAGCGAGTTCATCAATGACGCCGATGCAGTCTACGTGGTCTGGAGTTACGAAGTAATCCGCCAAATGAGGCGCTGGGGCTGCCGTCTGGTGCATTGCGAGGTGGACGAGCGCATGCTGGGCAACCACTGGGCGGTCCGGCTATTCAAGCGCATCCTGTTTCTGCTCCCCCCATTCCGATATGCGGGAAGCACCGTCTTGATGGTTTTCGAGCGATGACCATCCTGCTGCTCTGCCGGGAACAAGATCTTGCGAAGGAGCCAGCCGGCTACGTCCGCGCCTTTCGCCGAAGGGGCATCCGCGTGGTCTTCCTCGAGAAAGATACTCCGGCCAATGCTGATCTTCGACAGTTGGTTGCGCTTTGCCCGGAGCCTCCGCAGCTCATTCTTCACCCCGAGCAGAAATTCCTTCCCAAGGGATTGCACGCGAGCCCGTTTCCGACCGCCATCCTGCAAGCAGACCCGTATGCCTACACGCATCGCCGCGTGCGGTGGGCTATGCTGTTCGACTATGTCCTTTTGTTGCATGCCGGATTTGAAGAAAGATTCCGTCAAGCCGGACACCCCCGTCCGTTGACCCTGCCTCACGCTGTGGACGCTGAGTATTTCGCCCGGCAGGAGCAGGAGCGCACCTTTGAAGTAAGTTCGGTCGGCAGCGTGGACGGCGAGAACTACCGAATGCGCCGCGCGGTGCTTGCGGCGCTTGCCCAGGAATTCCGCATGAATGATTGGGCGCGCGCGCACTCTTATGAAGAGGTCGCTGCGGTGTACCGAAAAACGAAGGTCGTCGTGAACATTGGCCGGGACGATTACCCGGTGGATGTTTCACTGCGCTTTGCAGAAGCCATGGCCGCAGGAGCGCTCTTCTTGACGCCCCAGCCGAGCGAATTGGATTCGCTGGGCTTCGTCGAAGGGAATCATTTCGTGGGCTTCCACCACCGCAAAGAAATTGCTCCGCTGGTGCGCCGTTACCTGAACGATGAACCCGCGCGCCGGCGGATTGCCGAGGCGGCTCGTGAGAAGGTGTTGCAGGAACATACTTATGACGTTCGCGCGGAAACGTTTCTGAGGAATCTCGAGATCGATGCCGGAAAGAACTTCGCACCGG
The DNA here is from genome assembly GCA_035631855.1 of Candidatus Acidiferrales bacterium. Lineage (GTDB taxonomy): Bacteria > Acidobacteriota > Terriglobia > Acidiferrales > UBA7541 > DASQHY01. The sequence goes on along the minus strand of DASQHY010000090.1, from coordinate 6,179 downwards.
CTCGCCGTTGGCCTGAGGCTCGCGCGCACTTGATTTACCTTGATTATTTTGCAGCCCACAGAAATCTGGACTGCGCGGCGTCTGAGCTCCATGCTATTGCCGGCCAGAGCCTGCGCGACACTGTGCATGGACTGGCTTTGTTGGCGCGTGCATGGGTCCGTATCAATCTTTCTTCGGTGGCGCAGCAATTCGATCGCGCGCGCAACGCGGTTTCCAGTAAGTTCCGAGCGCGGCCGCAGCATGAAAGAAGCGCCGTAGCGGAAATGACAAAGGAGATTTTCATTTTGACGCCGGAGCCGCCCGAGACACTCGGGGGCTTGGAGACTTTTATCCGCGAGCAGATCCGTGGTTTGCAGGAGCGCGGTTACGCCGTCCGCGTGCTTCATCGCCAAAATTCCGGCGGAGTTTCCTTTCTTCGATTGGTGCAAAAGATCAGTCCGCTTATCGCCGATAGCCTGGTGGGACTTCTCATCGGCCGGGCCGCGCAGAGAGCGATGCACCCAGGAGTTGCTGCCGTCATCTCCCATAGCGTGATCGGCTGGTACCCGCTCCGCCTGCCCATGGGTTGCAAGGGTGTGCACTTTTATCACGGAACGTATCGCCGATATGCGGAAGTGATCCGCGAGCACATTTCCCTTCTCGGCTACTGGAGAATGAAGTGGTGGGATTCGATGATCCTCGAACGGCTCAGTGGCCGGGGCAAGATGGTTCTCTGCAATTCCGGGCAAACCGCGGAAGAGGTTCTTCGCTACTACGGATGCGAATCTCATGTCGTTGCCATGATCGCAAGTCCGCAATTTGTGCCGCTCGACCAAGCGGTCTCCCGTCGCGCACTCGGCCTGCCAGCGGAAGCTCGCGTTGGCGTGTTCGTTGGCTCGCTCCATCCCATGAAAAACTTCGCCGTCGTCCGCGCTCTGGTTCAGTCGTTGCCGGAGGTTCATTGGCTGATTGTTCTTCGCGGGGAGCTCCCGGAGGAGCCGTTTGCGGCGTCTAACGTCCAAGTCCTTCAGGATTTGCCGCCCACAGCACTTCCCACGGTCTATGCGGCGGGAGATTTTTCATTGTGTCCCTCGGTCTATGAGCCGTTCGGTTATGTTGTGGCGGAGGCGCTGGCGTGCGGCACGCCAGTAATCGCGGCACCCGGTGGGGCAAGTTCTCTATTTTTGAGTGACCCTTTGGTGCGCGGTTTGCTCGTGCCCCATGCGGAAGATGCGCATGCATTTCTGGCTGCCGTGCAAGGCGTGTTGGCGCGGCCCGCGTTCTACCGCCAGCTCGTTTTGGAGCGCGCCCGCCCCAAGGTTGAGCAATGGATGTCCCCGAAGACCTGGTGGCGCCGCTTTTTTGAACTTACCGGTTTGCCGGACGCATCGGACCAGGCCGAAACTGCCCACCCCTGTCAACCGATGATAGGAGTTCAAACTTGACATCCGCATCCGCATCGGGACAAGCCAATAGGGACCGGAAATGCAGGGCGAGCACACAAAACGACCGGCTCGCGCGACTCTATCTGCGATATTCATCGTCACTCTCGAAACTTCGGCGGTTGCCCCTGCTCGGGGCCTGCGCGGGATGGATCAGCTCGAGACTCATGCCGCGGGATAGGTTGGTCTGGATGCAAGTACAGGACGGACCCGCGCAGGGCTTGTGGCTGCTCCTGAACCCGCGTACGGGCAGAGATTACGCCGAAGGTACGGTCGAGCCCGGAGTGCAAGAGATTCTGAAGAATTATCTCCGGCCGGGAATGACGTTTTATGACATTGGCGCCAACATTGGCTTTTTTTCTCTGCTCGCCGCGCGGCTGGCCGGAGAGCGAGGGAAAGTGATTGCATTCGAGGCCGATCCGGAAGTTGCGCTACGTTTCCGTGAGCACGTGGAACGCAACCGATTTCAGGCTATATCCCTGCAAGAAAAGGCGGTCTGGTCCGAGACACGCACGGTTGCTTTTGTCCGCGCCGATGCAGGAAGGTCGCCCGACCGAGGGTTGGGGCATGTGGATTTGTCATCGGGCGTCGGCGACACCCTTCAAGTACAGGCCATCTCGCTCGATGACTTTGCGCGCGATGCCCCGATGCCCGACTTTGTGAAATGTGACGCGGAGGGTGCCGAGGTGCACGTGTTTCGCGGGGCGCATAGCCTTCTAACCCAAAAGAGACCCATCGTTCTATGCGAAATGCACAGCGAAGAGAACCACCACACCCTGGTCGACCTATGGACCTCCCTCCGCTATTCTTGCCAACCCTGCGGTAAACACCACGTCTTGGCTTTACCGGAATGAAGCAAGGGAATATCTCGATGACAGTGCACTACGGTAAAAGAGAGAATCACCCGTGAAGCTGGCCGGAGCCATGCGTCGCGACTGGGACGAACGCGCCCGGAAGAACGCCTTCCACTACATCGCCTCGTGGCGGCGCGAGTGGGACGTCGATTCGTTTCTGGCATCGGGCGAAGAAGATTTCGCGCGCCTGGTTGCGCCGGCGCTCGAGCGGGGGCGAATCTCTGCGCGCGGGAAGGTGATGGTCGAACTGGGTTGCGGCGCCGGGCGCATGACGCGGAGTTTTGCGCGCCGCTTCGAGCGCGTTTATGCTTTCGATGTCTCGCAGGAAATGCTGCAAAGGGCGCGGCAGATTCATCTGCACCAGGGCAACATCCTGTGGCTCCTCGGCAATGGTGCGGATTTATCTTGCGTCCGAACGGGCGCGGCAGACTTCATCTTCAGCTACTTGGTATTGCAGCACCTTCCCTCGAAGGCGCTCGTGTTTCAATATGTGCGCGAGATGCTGCGCGTTCTCAAGCCGGGCGGCGCATTCTTGTTTCAGTTTAACGGGGGCCTTGCGCCAACGATGAATTGGCGCGGACGCTTCGCCTGGGGAATCGCCGACCTGTTTTGGGCCATGCGTCTCGCTGGGGTAAGCCGCGGCTTCGCTCGACTGCTGGGACTGGACCCAGCAGTGGTCGGCAAGAGTTGGCGCGGCGTGGCCGTCGAATCGGGCTTGGTCGGCGAGAGCGTGCATAGCGCTGGAGGAGAATTATTCGAGTTAAGCGGAAAAGATACCCCCATGGCGTGGTGCTGCGGCGTGAAGGCAGCGGTCGAAGGCATGCGGCAGAACGCATGAACGCCCAGAGGGTCATTGCCCTTCTCGGACGGCGCGACGAGCCAACCGATGCGCTCGAGGAGTATTGCCGGTTTCTCGGCAGAGCCCTTGCCCCGCACGGCTATGAACTGGAAAGATTCCGCGTTTCTTGGGCCGAGGAGGGCTGGCGGGCGGCGCTCCAGAAGTTGGCTGTGGAGGCCGCCGGCTGGCGCGGTTGCTGGGTGTTGATGCAATACACCGCGCTGGGGTGGTCGCGCCGCGGGTTTCCGTTTGCCGCGCCCCGTGTGCTTTACGTGCTCCAGCGGCATGGCGTGCGATGCGGAGTCGTCTTTCACGATACGCAGCCCTTCTGGGGCGGCCGCATCATTGACCGCGCGCGCCGGGTTTGCCAGAGGCGCATTATGCAACGTCTGCAGGAACGAGCCGAGCGCGTCATTCTTACGGTGCCCGCAGAAAAAATTCGTTGGCTCTCCGCGGGGCTGGCGAAGTCAGTGTTCATTCCTGTGGGCGCAAATTTTCTCGAGCCGGAAGCAGACGAGCGCACCGGCTCGAGCAGAGTCAAGACGGTCGCCGTTTTCTGCGTCACCGGCAGCGGACGAACCCTGCGCGAGATCAGCGACATCGCCTGCATCGTAAAACGAGCGGCGAGCAACGTAGGGCCACTCCGGCTGGTCGTGATGGGCCGAGGCTCGAAGGAAGCGGAGCCTGCACTGCACGCAGAATTCAGCGGCGCGGACGTTGACGTGACTGTCCTCGGGTTGCTCAGTGCGGAAGAGTTGGCGCGGTCACTTGCAAGTGCCGATGTCTTACTTTTCGTGCGCGGCCAGGTGTCCACCCGGCGCGGCAGCGCGATCGCGGGAATCGCCGCCGGCTTGCCCATCGTGGGCTATCGTGGAGAGGAAACGAGCTTTCCCGTGACCGAGGCCGGCGTACTTCTGGCGCCTTCGAATGATCACGAGGCGCTGTCGCACGAACTGACGCGTGTCCTCTCCGATGATGTTCTGCGCCGCCAACTGTGCGAACGGAGCCGTTCCGCACAGCGAAACTACTTCTCGTGGGACGTGATCGCCGCCCAATACCAGAAAGCCCTCGAACATGTCTGATATGCCGAATTCGTTCAGAACTGCGGTTTCGTCGGATAAGCAACCGGCGCCCGCCGCTGCAGCAACTCGAAAATACAAGGTTCTCCTTCTGACGACGCACGTGATTCAGTACGCCTCGCCGGTTTACCGTTTATTCTCCCGGGATCCGCGGATTGATTTGCTGGTCGCCTATTGCAGCCTGCAGGGAGCGGAAGCGGGCCTCGATCCAGAATTTGGGGTCGAGGTGCAATGGGATGTGCCGCTGCTGGATGGCTACCGCTGGGTGCATGTGCCCAACAAGGCGCTCCGTCCGGGCTTGGGACGGTTCTTCGGACTTTGGAATCCTGGACTATGGAAGCTCGTGCGCGCGGGCAATTTCGACGCCGTGGTGATTTACACGGGCTACATGATTGCAAGTTTCTGGCTGACGGTCTTGGCTGCAAAAAGCAAGGGTGTGCCCGTGTTGATCTCCTCCGACACCACTACTTTGCAGCCGCGAGACGGCAAGCGCTGGAAGGCCTGGATCAAGCCTTTTCTTTTGCCGCGAGTCTTCGCCGTGGCCGATGTGGTCCTGGTCTACGCGCAGGCGGCCAAGGAACTGACCGCGCAAATGGGAGTTGTAGAAGAGCGCATCGCGCTGATACGGTCCGGGGCGAACAAAGAATCGTGGGTGTCGCGCGTGCGGAAATTCGACCGCGCCGCAGTTCGAGCCGCCTGGGGTGTGCCGGCCGATGCACCGGTAGTGTTCTACTGCGCAAAGCTACAACATTGGAAGCGCCCGCTCGATTTGCTGCGGGCGTTCGCGAAGGCTGCCGTCGCGGGGGCCTATTTGATTTACGCCGGCGAGGGGCCCCAGCGCAGCGAATTGGAAGCCGAAGCGCGGGCGCTGGGCGTAAACGAACGTGTGCGCGTCCTTGGTTTTGTCAACTTGTCGCAGTTGCCCGGGTCTTATCTGGCTTCGGACCTGTTCGTTCTGCCGTCGGCATATGATCCCTGCCCGCTTGTGGTCCTCGAAGCAATGTGGACCGGCCTGCCGGTCATTCTGAGCGACGCCGTTCTCGGAAGGCTGGAAATGATTGATCCCGGAAAGAGCGGCTACATCTACCCATGTGGCGATTTGGACGCGCTGGCCGCAATCCTGAGAAATACGCTCGGGAACAGGGCTCTGCTGGAAGAGCTAAAGGCTGGCGTCGGTGAACAGATGAAATCCTGGACACCCGAGACGTTTCTGGACGGCTGGGTCGGGGCGATCGAATCAGCAAAGCGGCTCAAGCAGCGCAGCAGAGAGAACCCGAGATGAGGCTCGCTGCCTGTGAATGACCGTGGGGCTGCATGAACCTGTTGATTTACACTCACGCCTTTGCTCCCAGTGTCGGCGGCATTGAAACCATTGTGATGGCGCTGGCCAAGGGATTGGCCGAGGCATCTCCCGGCCCGGATCGCGGAAAGCCTACGATCACGCTGGTGACCCGGCAGCCGCGGGCTCAATTCGACGACTCTTCGCTTCCCTTCCGCGTCGTCCGCAGGCCTAGCCCATGGCACCTCCTTAAACTGGTTCGCTCGGCGAACATCATTCACCTCGCGGGCCCTGCCCTGCTTCCTCTATTCCTCTCCCTGCTCTTTCAGAAGCCTGTCGTGGTCGAACATCACGGATATCAGGCAATATGCCCAAATGGCCTGCTTCTTTTGGAACCGGCCAAGACCGTGTGCCCTGGGCACTTCCAGGCCGGGCATTACAAACAATGTTGGGACTGCAACCGATCCTCTGCGGGGTCCGTAAAGAGCCTTGCGATGCTTCTTCTTACATTTCCACGCCGATGGATGTGCCGGCATTCAACACGCAACATAGCAGTCTCCGAGCATGTCAAGCTCCGGATCAGGCCTCTCCGCTCCGAGGTCATCTATCACGGAGTTCCGGACGCATCCCTTCCTTCCAACTCAGCCACAGAGGTGCCGTTGGCGGGCGCTCCGATGTGTTTTGCCTACGCCGGGCGGTTGGTAAGTG
>DASQHY010000089.1:0-45413 GCA_035631855.1 Candidatus Acidiferrales bacterium | reverse complement strand
GATTGGTATCTTTGGTGGCGGATCACTCGGCCCCGCGCGCGAATGGTTCGCTGCGGCAGGCTGAGTTCCACCTCCAGAATGGTTCCTGGAGGGATTGCGCTCGCTTGGGTAATCGAGAATCCTTGGCGGTTCAGATTTCGCGCGAACCCGGAAACGGGACCTTCGCTTCCATTTCTCTCTGGAATCGAGTACATCGTGGGCACGTCCAGCCGGTTGGGAAAGCGGTACATCGCCCGAAGCTCTCTCCGCTTCATCGCGCGCCACACGACCGGCGAAAGCAAAAGCACGTAAAAGAAAGCCCACATCAGGTTGACCACCGTGGCCCAGAACGAAAACCCGGGCGTGGCATGGGCAAGTCGCAAACTGCCCGCCATCAGCGCTACCACGAGCCCCGCCAGCACCGCAAGCTGCAGCCCGACGTCGCTCCATCGCGCTGCGTCGGCTTTCGATTTTGGCGTCACCGAAAACTTCTTCTCCCTTTCGAATAGCCCCGTCAGGGACTTCATCAGCTGCGGAATCTTGATCATGTTGTATTGCTCGCCCAAGGCAAAGCCCACCACGCCGCCTTCCAGCACCGACGAGGCCAGCACGTTCAATAGGAAGTACGGCAGAAAGTAAACCGCGAACACCGCCGGATCCGCGACCAGAGGAAAGATGCCCGTCAATAAGCAAAACACGGGCGTGAGCAGATTCAGCAGCTTCTGGTAGCTCATCCAGTAGTAGTAGAACGATGAGAAATAGCACACGCGCTGCGCGAAACTCAGCCCCTTGCCGAACAGCAGGTTCTCCTGCCGCAGCACCTGCATGGCGCCCTGGCCCCAGCGCTGCCACTGCGTTGCAAATCCTGCGAAGGTTTGGGGAGCCAGCCCCCGCGCTACCGTCTGGTTGTAATAGATCACTCGCCAGCCCTTTTTCTGCAGCCGCAGCCCCGTATGCATGTCTTCCGTGATGGATTCCGTCGCGAACCCGCCGATTTCCTCGAGCACCTTCCGGCGAAGCATCGCCGGGCTCCCGCAATAGAAGGCTGCGTTGTAACCATCTTTTCCCGGCTGGATGATGCTGAAGAACAACTCTTGCTGCTGCCACATCTGGTTTTGTTCCCAGTGGGTGAAATGCTGGAAGGAGTCCAGATTGTAGAAATCCTGCGTCGCCTGCACTGCCCCCACCTTTGGATCGGCGAAGAATCCCACCAACCGGTCAATCAGTTCCGGCATCGGAACATGGTCCGCATCCAGCGTGACGATGAACTCGCCTTCCGTGTGCCGCAGGCCGTTGTTCAGGTTTCCCGCCTTGGCGTGCGTCCGCTCCGTGCGCGCCAGGTAGTTGCATCCCAGTTCTTCCGCAAGCGCCCGCACCTCGGGCCGGTTCCCGTCGTCCAGAACGGTTGTCTTGTGCGGATATCGCACGCTCACCGCGCACACCAGCGTTTCGCGGAGCAGTTCTACCGGCTCGTTGTAAGTGGCAATCAGAATGTCAACGGTTCGCCCCGGCAGGAGCGTCGGCGCCGCGTGTTGCGTCGGTTTCCAGGCCGTGAAATAAAAGAGCAATGCCTCCAGAAAATTCAGCAGCTCCAGGACCAGGAACAAATAGAAAAACCACACGGCCACGGGGTTCATCGTGGTCGTAGCGCGCCAGTAGAAATACCGCACGGAAAACGGAATGGCCAGAACAACCAGCAAACGCCCAAAGGCTAGTTGCAACCTGCGCCGGGGTCTCTTTTGCGATGGCTGAGTGGCTGAGCTGCCCAAAACTGTCTCCATTCCCTGCCCGACGTGAGTCATCGGGGCGCCGCGAGTGCACACACGCACTACCCCGGCAATGTGCCTTCGTAATTCTTGCGGATTGAACCGGAAGTGGACAATGAAGCTGTAGTTACACTGAGGGAGGGACAGAAGTAATAGTACCATTCACCAGAGCCCCCTAAACTATTTAGAATGAGCATGGAAGGGAGCGCCTAGGTGCCGTGGCTAGACAGTGGCATGGCCTGCAAGAAGATGCTCCGCGGCCGAAAGACTCATGTGACTATGATAAACGACCATGGTATAATGAAATTTCAAGGAGCCACTGTGAAAGCACGCAAAGATAAGCAATCGATTCGGGTAATCGCCATCTCCCAGTTCAAAGCGAAGTGTCTTTCTTTGTTGGAAGAGGTTGAAAAGACCAAAGCCCCACTGCGAGTCACCAAACGCGGCAAAGCCATCGCAGATGTGGTTCCCCCATCCCCGGAGACGGTGCACGCGGACTGGTTGGGCTCAATGTCGAACAGCACCGAAATCACAGGCGATATCGTTTCTCCAGTCATCGAAGTCGCGGAGATTGAGGCGCTCAAGAATTGAAACTGCTGCTGGATACACACATTTGGCTTTGGAGCCTGGCGGATCCTGGTCGCCTCTCGCCTCGCGTGCAGCACGAATTGAAAGACCGCCGCAATGAGCTATGGTTGTCCCCTGTAAGCACTTGGGAAGCGCTTTTGCTTCATGCGAAGGGCCGAATACGCCTGCGTGGCAGTATTCGCGAATGGGTCGCAGAGGCGACCATTCATTTTCGCGAAGCTCCGCTTACACACGAGATTGTGGCTGCAACACAGGAACTGCCGCTGGAGCATTCGGATCCCGCGGACCGTTTTTTGGCTGCCACCGCTGAGGTGCTCGGGCTGACACTGGTCACCGCGGATCAGCGACTGCTTGGCTTGGGCAAAATAGCCACGCTGGCGAACCGCTGAGGCCGCTTCTAATTGTCTTTGCATCAGGGGCTAGGCTTGAGCGGCATCCCCCACAGAGAAGTACGTGCAGTCCGGATGGTGGAACACCAGCGCGCTGACGCTGGCCACCGGATCCATCATCATTCCCTCGGTCAACTGCACGCCAATTTCCTCCGGCCGGAGCAGCTTCCATAGCCCCGCCTGGTCTTCCAGGTTCGGGCACGCCGGATACCCGAAGCTGTACCGCTTGCCGCGGTACCGCGAGGTGAACCGCTGCGGCATGGTCATTCCCTCAGCATCGGCGAATCCCCAGTCTTCGCGCAGCCGCCGGTGCAGCCATTCCGCGCACCCTTCCGCCGTTTCCAGCGCCAGCGATTGCAGCGCGTGGGACCGGAAATAGAACCCCGCGGCTTTGGCTTCCTCCGCTCGTTCGCGCATTCCTTCGCCCGCGGTTACCACGAAGAGTGCCAGATGGTCCCGCTTGCCGTCGGCACGCGGCAGGATGTAATCGCTCAAACAGAGTTTGTCCCCTGTCTTTTGTCTCTGAAAGTGGAACGTATGCAGCGGCTTGTCCGCTCCCGGCGCAAACAGGTGAATCCGGTTCCCCTCGGGTTCCGCCTCGAAGAATTGCCACACCGCGCGAACCTTCATAAATTCCGCTGCTGCCGCTTTGATTTCTTCCATCTGCGCGTAGAGCTCCAGCGCCTTCGGATCGCGCTGTGCCAGGCTTTTTTCGAAGTCGCCCTTGAACCCCATGTGCCGCCCAAAGAGCATGAACGGATTGATGTAGCTCCAGATTTCGCGCAGATTCGGCATCTGGCGAATCTTCCGGTCCAGATACGCCACCTCGGGAATCGGAATGTCCCTTCGAACCTTCGCCGATCGCTCTTCGGTCACGTCCACTGCAGTGATCGTTACGGCGGCGCCCGCCGAGCCATTCCCGGAAATCGTGTTGCTGCGAAGGATGTCTTCTCGTTTGACGGGGTCGCAAAGCCGATTCATCAAATCCAGGCCCGTCATCGCGTCCTTCGCGTAACACACCGCCTTACCGTAGCTCGGAGCAATCTTTTGCCGCGTGAATTTTGCCGAGAGCGCCGCTCCACCCACCAGCAGCGGAACTTCAATCCCCGCCGTGCGCAGGTCCGCCGCCGTGGTCACCATCTGTTGCGCGCTCTTCACCAGCAGCCCGGAAAGCCCGATGGCGTCGGGATGGAGTTCCTTATACGCGCGGATCAACTCCTCCGGCGGCACTTTGATTCCCAGATTGATCACCTCGTAGCCGTTATTCTTCAAAATGATTTCCACGAGGTTTTTCCCGATGTCATGCACGTCTCCCTTCACCGTCGCCAGAATGATCCGCGCGCGCGCCGTGATTTCCGATTTCTCCATGAACTGTTCCAGGTGACCGACCGCCGCCTTCATCGCCTCGGCCGATTGCAGTACTTCCGCCACAATCAGTTCATTCGCGTTGAACAGCCGCCCGACCTCCGCCATCCCCTCCATCAGCGGCCCGTTGATGATGTCCAGCGGCGCGGCGCCTTCCGCGCGCTTCCGGTCCAAGTCCGCGATCAGGCCGTCCTTGCTGCCTTCGAGGATGTAATTGGCCAGCCGCTGGTCCAGAGGCAGGTCTGCCGCTTTGGCCTTCTCGCGTTTTTTTGCCGTCCGGAAATGTTCGGTGATGGCTGCGATGTGGAATTGATTGATGGCAATCTTCTGCTCCCGCGATTGTTGCCGCCAGTCGTCGGGGGCGCCGCGCAGCAATTTCGCCGCGGGGTGATTCTCCGGCACGGCCTTCGGAACGTGGTTGAACAGCAGATCCTCCGCCAGGGTCCGCTCCTTTTCCGGAATGGACGGAAACCGCTCCAGCCGTTCCGCATTGACGATGGCCAGGTCGAGCCCCGCCTTGGTGCAGTAATACAGGAAAACCGAATTCACCACCTCGCGCGCCCCTGCCGGCAATCCGAACGACACGTTGGAAATCCCCAGCACGGTGCGCACGAACGGGATCTGCTGCTTGATCAACCGGATGCCTTCGATGGTTTCTACCGCGCCGCCTACGTAGTTTTCATCCCCGGTCGCGCAGGGAAACACCAGCGGGTCGAACACGATGTTCTCCGCCGTGATGCCGTACTTCTCCGTGAGCAGCTTGTGCGAGCGTTGCGCAATCCCGAGCTTGCGTTCCCGCGTGAACGCCTGCGCCTGCACCGGGTCTTCGTCAATGCATCCCACCACCACCGCCGCGCCGTAAGAATGCGCCAGCGGACACACCTTCTCGAACTTCTCTTCGCCGTCTTCCAGGTTGATGGAATTGATCAGGCTTTTCCCCTGGCAATACGTCAGCGCCTGTTCCACGGCCTGGGGGTCTGTCGTGTCAATCATGATGGGCGTCTTGATCTTGCGGATGAGCTTTTCGAAAAATGGCGGGATGTCCTTTTTCTCATCGCGCTCCGTGCTCTGCAGGCAAACGTCCACGATATGCGCCCCGCCCTTCACCTGGCGCCGCGCAATCTCCGTCGCCTCCTCCCATTTTTCCTCCGCCACAAGCCGCTTGAACAGGCGCGAGCCAATCACGTTCGTGCGCTCGCCCACCAGCAGCGGACGCGTGCTCTCTTCCGCCTCGATAATCTCGATCCCCGAATACACCGCGCGGTGGTTGGACTCCGGACGCCGCCGCGGCTTCTTGCCCGCCGCCATTTGTGCAATCGCGTGGATATGTTTCTCCGTCGTGCCGCAACAGCCGCCGACAATGTTCAGCCATCCCTGATCGATAAACCGTTCGAGCTGCGCCGCCAGCGAAGTTGGCGTCTCTCCGTATTTCCCCTCTTCATTCGGCAGCCCGGCGTTCGGGTAACACGAAATGAACCGGCTCGAAAGCGTGTGCAGCGTCCGGATGTGGTCGGTCATAAACTCCGGCCCCGTCGCGCAATTCAAGCCCATGGAAAGGGCGGGGACATGCTGCAGCGACGCCCACAGCGCTTCCACGTCTTGTCCCGCGAGCATCGTGCCCATGGGCTCGACGGTCACGGAAATCATCAGTGGAATTTCCTCGCCCAGTTCGCGTCCCAGCCGCTCGACCGCCAGTATGCCCGCCTTGAGGTTTCGCGTGTCGAACGCCGTCTCGATGAGCAGGATGTCCACTCCCCCTTCCACCAGTCCCTTGGCCTGCTGGTAGTAGCTGTCTCTGAGTTGCTCGAAAGTCACATCGCCGCGCAGCGAAATGGACTTCGTGGTGGGTCCCATGGACCCGGCGACAAACCGCGGTCGGCCGCTTCTCGAAAATTCATCGGCGGCCTGACGCGCCAGTTTCGCGGCCAGCACATTCAATTCGTGCGTCTTGTCTTCCAGCTTGAACTCCGCCAGAACGATCGGTGAGCCTTGGAAACTGTTTGTCTCGATGATGTCGGCTCCCGCCTCGAGATAGGCGCGGTGGATATCCAGAATCCATTCCGGGCGCGTCCGGCAAAAGTTCTCATTGCAGTTGTCCAGGCCTGCGCCCCCATAATCGGCTGCCGTCGGGTTGTGCGCCTGCAGCATCGTCCCCATGGCGCCGTCCAGCACCAGCAGACGCTCTTCCAGCAACCCCTTCAGCGCGCGTCCGCTTTCGGTCAATCGGCTCACGTTCAAATCACCCAACCAGCCGGTTCAGCCTCGTACAGCGTAAACCTCTATTGTAAGGTCAATTTGCCGCCGCGCAGAAGTGGATGTTCCCTGCCACGTCCGGCCATTTTTGGCGCCCTGTCCTCACGGACTCCTCTGCCCCATTCCCACGTTGGCATTCAGAAAACCCGCGCACGACAGTCCATGCCCCTCAAACCGGAATGCTATACTGGCTCCGGACACGGATTCTCTCGCTCATGACCGTACCGCTGAAGATTGTCAACATCGTCGGCGCCCGGCCCAATCTCGTCAAGATTGCGCCGCTGATGCGCGAAATGCGCAAGCACCCGGACCTTGCGCCGGTCTTGGTGCACACCGGCCAGCACTACGACGAGAAACTCTCCGATATCTTCTTCCGCCAGATGGGAATCCCCGCGCCCGATGTAAACCTCGAGGTGGGTTCGGGCTCGCATGCCTGGCAGACCGCTGAAATCCTCAAGAACATCGAGCCCGTCCTGATGGAGCAGAAGCCCGACCTTGTCCTTGTGGTCGGCGACGTGAATTCCACGATCGCCGTTTCCCTCGCTGCCGTAAAGATAGGCATTCCCGTTGCGCACGTCGAAGCCGGCCTGCGCAGCTTCGACCGCGCCATGCCCGAGGAAGTCAACCGCATCCTCACCGACGCAATTGCCTCCTACCTGTTTGTCACCGAAGAAGATGCCATCGCCAATCTCCTGAAGGAAGGGCGCCCGCGCGAAAGCATCTTCCTCGTCGGCAACGTCATGATTGACGCCTTGCGCCAGTTTCTCCCCGTCGCGCAACAATCCAAGATTGGCGAGGAGTTGGGTCTGCTTGATGGCGGGGACTTTCTCCCCTTCGCTGTCCTCACGCTGCACCGGCCTTCCAACGTGGATTCTCCGCAGACCCTGGAAAAGCTTCTCGGGGCCATGGATGCCGTCGCCGGGGAACTCCCCGTGATCTTCCCCGTGCATCCACGCACGCAGCAACGCTTGAAGGATTCGGGTGCGCGCCATCACCGGCGCCTGCGCTTGATTCCGCCTGTCGGCTATCTCGACTTCCTCTGCCTTCTGAGCCGCGCCCGGCTGGTCCTCACCGATTCTGGCGGCATTCAAGAAGAGACCACCGCTCTGGGTGTCCCCTGCCTGACGCTGCGCGAAAACACCGAGCGGCCCGTGACCATCACCGAAGGCACCAATCAATTGGTCGGCCAGGACCCGCAGAGAATCATTGCCGCGGCCCGCGAATGTCTTTCGGGAAAGGGAAAAGCGGGCCGTGTGCCCCCGCTCTGGGACGGCCACGCCGCCGTCCGCATTGTGGAGATTCTGCGCCGCGAGGTTCCCCGTTCGCGCCTGCCCCTCGCGGCCGCGCATTGACCTTCCGATAACACGCTTATTCATGCTCCTTGCGCCACCCGGAAGGTTCCACTACGGTAAGGAATAGTGACGAAGACGCGCTCCAATAGTCGGCTGAGTGTCTGCCTGCTCTCGCCGCACCCGCTTGTGCTGGGCGAGTTTGAGCGGGTTCTTGCCAAACCTGCTTTCGAAGTGATCGCCAAGCAAATCGAATCCACTCTTCCGCCCGATATGCGCAAGCTGACGATTCCGCGCGCGCAGATCTTTGTCGTGGACGCGCACGCCGCTCGGCAAGCCACCGGCGCGCTCATCACCAACATCCTCGAGCGCTATCCCACGGCCCGGCTCATCGTCGTCGCCGATAAGCACACCGATTCCAACAGCTATTCTCTGCTTCGCCTGGGTGTCAAGGGATTGCTTTCCTACACCGAAGCGCGCGAACAATTGCCGCGCGCCCTTCCGCTGGTGGCCAACGGAGGCTTCTGGGTGCCCCGCTCCGTGCTCTCCGGCTTTGTCGATTCTGTCCTCGAAAGCCGCTCGCGCCGCCTCAAGACCGAGAGCGTCGCCAACCTCAGCCGCCGCGAAAACGAAGTGCTCGAATCCCTCTTGCTCAATCTGGCCAACAAGGAAATCGCCAGCAAGCTGAATATTGCCGAGCGCACCGTCAAGTTCCACGTCTCCAACTTGCTCAGCAAGTTCGGCGTCCGCCGCCGCGCCGATCTCATCCTGCTCTGCTTCCAGAGTCGCGGCGCCCCCGTCTGAGCCGGCAAAAACCGAATTCCAGTTCTCAAGAATCCGGAACCGGCGCAACCTCTCGCGCCATCACCCTGGAATTGTCTTTCAGATTTGTGCTGGCGGTGTGCCTATCGAGTGAGGCGGCTCGCAATTTCTGCCACTAAGCGGTCAAACTCCGCAGGCCGTTCGAGCATCGGGTAATGACCCATGTGTTTCATCACAACGACTTCAAAATCGGCCTTCACTTTTCGAACCCCTTCCGTGTCCGTCGGGTAGAGATCCCCGTTAATCGCACGGAGCGGAACCCCCAAATGGCGGGCGGACGCGCCCGCATCGTAGCCGCCCAGGCATAGCAAGATGCTGTGTGCCGCCTCGGGCGACGTTCCCATCATCCGCCGCTCGGCGTCGGCGACAATCGCCGGATCCGCGTCGGCGTGGAAAAGGGATCTCACCATCTGTTTCAGGCTCCCGGCATAATCATCTCGAAAGGCGCCCGCCCGTTGCCGGGCCTGCTCCGGCGTCATCGTGTAGGCGAAGCTCTGAAACGTGTCCACTCCCACGACTCCCAGAACTTTGCCCGGCAAGAGCAAAGCTGCCTCGATTGCCACCGGACCGCCCAGAGAGTTGCCGAAGAGGATCACTTTCTTGAGGTGCTCCGCCTCGACGACGGCCTGGACATCGGCTCCGAATTCCGGTATCCCCCATTTCTTGCGGTTGGTCCCCGATTCGCCGTGCCCCACAAGGTCGGGAGCAATCACCCGGTAATGCGCGGCGAACTCCTTGAGCTCGCCGTCCCAGAAAGCGCGGTTGGCCAGCCCGCCATGAATGAAGAGAAGTCCCACCGGGCCCGCTCCGGCGGCGGAGTACACGATGGTCACGCCGTCACGCGCCGTACAGGTCTTTCGCTCTATCGTCGCGGACTTGCCCTTGTCTGCGGCTTGGGTGGGGACCTTCAAGATCGCCACGGTTACGGCAAGGATGGAAAGAAGCACTAGCCACGCGGTATTCATTCTGGATTCCTCTTCAGTCCGAGATTCTGAATCGGATGATGCACCACAGCGCTTGAATCCCGTCCTTCCAGGTAATCTTTTTTCCTTCCTCGTAGGTGCGCCCCGCGTAGGTAATTGGCACTTCGTACACGCGCCATTTTCCCTTGGCGATTTTCGCGGTGATCTCCGGCTCGAAGCCGAAGCGGTTCGACTTCACGCGGATTCCCGCCAGCACTTCCCGGCGGAAAACCTTGTAGCAGGTTTCCATGTCCGAGATTTTCAGGTTGTTGCAAATGTCCGAAAGCAGCGTCAGGAATCGGTTGGCCACGTAGTGCCAGAAATAGTGCACCCGCTGTGGCCCTCCCAAAAAACGCGACCCGTACACCACGTCGGCGCGCCCGTCCAGAATCGGCTCCAGCAGCTTCCCGTAGTCCCGCGGGTCGTACTCCAAATCGGCGTCCTGCACCAGCACGATGTCGCCCGTCGCTTCCGCAAACCCTCGCCGCAGCGCCGCGCCCTTGCCCTGGTTCTTCGGCTGGAAGAAAAACCGCAGGCTCCCCAGAGGGATGCCGTCGCTGCCGTCCTGCGCGGCAGCCTCCTTTTCCCCGCGCCCTTGCCTCTGTTCCAGCGCCTCCAGAATCTGCCGCGTTCCGTCCGTCGAACAGTCATCCACCAGGATCACTTCCTTGCGTATTTCTGTGTCCAAAACGCGCCGCAGAATCTCCTCGATAGTTGCCCGCTCGTTGTACACGGGCACCACGATGGAAACCTTCGGGTCGGCTATAGCGCCGGGATTGTGCCGTGCGCGGCTGGTCATAAGTTGGCCCGCATTGTAGTGGCCCTCCCTCGCAGAGTAAAGGCGCCCTCGCACAAATCTCGCGTCGCACAGCTCTCTTGTCCGCCGTACACAAATGACGGTGTACCGCATCCGATACGGTGCGGAATGCGCCGGGGCTTCAGCTCCCCTTCCTCCTCCGCGTCATCAACCTACCCAACCCCTCTTGCCTTTTCGCCCCGACCGTCTATCCTAAAGGTTCGCCAATCGCCCATGCCCACCTTCCACATTGAACAGTTTGGCTGTCGCGCCACCCAGGCCGACGCTGCCGCCATCGAGCGCCAGCTTCACGAGTCCGGCTATTCGCCCTCCCGCAGCCCCGCCGAGGCCGCCGTCATCGTCGTGAATACATGCACAGTCACTTCGTCGGCCGACTTGCAAGCGCGCCAGGCGATTCACTTGCTCCACCGCCGGAATCCCGCCGCGCGCATCGCTGTCACCGGATGCTATGCCCAGCGCGCCCCGGAAGAAGTCGCCGCGCTCGAAGGAGTTTCCTGGGTCCTCGGCAATTCTCATCAGGCGGAACTCCCTGCGCTGCTGCGTGCTTCCGTGCCTTTCACGGATGCCGGACCTTCCCCCTCTTCGCCCGTGGCAGGATTCTTTCCCCTCGCGAGCCTCGGTGCCGAAGATTTATCTCTCGCTCACGGCCCCGCAAAGATTCTTACAAGTGACATTTTCGAGCAGCGCACCCTCTCCAATTCTTCCGGCGCTTCGCTGCTCGCCGCTGAAGACGCCCACACTCGCCCCATCCTGAAAATCCAGGATGGCTGCGACCACCGCTGCGCCTACTGCGTCATTCCATTCGTCCGCGGACGCAGCCGCAGCCTTCCGCCCGAAGCCGTGCTGCGCGAAATCCATCGCCTCTGCGCTTCCGGGACCAACGAAGTTGTTCTCAGCGGCATCAATCTCGGCAGCTATGGCCGGGATCTCGTGCCTCGCGTCGAGTTCAGCGACCTCCTTCGCCGCATTCTTGATGAGACCCCGCTCCGCCGCCTGCGCATCAGCTCCATCGAGCCCATGGACATCACGCGCGATCTTGTCCGGCTATTTGCCTCCACGGATCACATCGCGCATCATTTCCATCTTCCCCTGCAATCCGGCTCGGACCGTATCTTGGCCGCCATGCACCGCTGGTATCGCGCCGAGCACTACGCTGCGCGGGTTGATGTGCTTCGCGAACATCTTCCCGATGCCGCCATCGGCGCCGACGTCATCGCCGGTTTTCCCGGGGAAACTCCGGCCGATCATTCCGCGACCCTTTCCTTCATTGAACGCTTGCCTCTCGCCTATCTCCACGTCTTCTCATTTTCCAAGCGTCCCGGCACTGCCGCCGCCCGACTGACGGGAGAAGTTTCGCCCGCTATCCTCAAGCAGCGCGCCCGCGAATTGCGCGCCCTCGGAGAAGCGAAGAGCGCCGCCTTCCGCGATTCCCAAATTGGCCGCCGCGTGTCCGCCTTGACTCTCCGACACGCCCCCCGAAACTCCTCAACCGCCTGGACTCCGGCAATCTCCGGCAATTATCTGCGCGTGCATGTGGATGGACATCGGCCCCCCAATCAAATGCTGGAAATTCTCTTGCATCCCGCGAACGGTCCCTATCTCTCCGGCCGGATTTGCGCACCGGAACCCGCAGGAACCCACCGTGCCTGAGAGGCGCAGACTATGCTGATCCTCGGTGTCTCCAGTCTCGGACGCGACTCCGCCGTTGCACTGTTCAACGACTCTTCCATTCTCGCGGCCATCGAAGAAAACAAGCTCAGCCGCTCGCCGGGGGCCGACGGCATGCCTAGGAATGCCATCGAGCGATGCCTCGAACTCAGCAACGCCAAATTGTCCGATTTGTCGCTCGTGGCTCTGGCCAGTCCCCGGACCGCCTTGGGGCGTGGACTCGCGCAATTCGTCAAGCCGCGAAAGGTTCGCTATTTCGATCATCATCTCTGCCACGCGGCCAGCTCGTTTTATACGTCCGATTTCGACCGCTCGCTGATTCTGACGCTCGACGAAGGAGGCGACGCCGGCTCCGGCCTGCTTGCTCTCGGCGAAGGCGAAGACATTCGTCCCCTGGCGCGTCTCAAGTTCCCCAATTCGCTCGGTTGGTTCTATTCGCGCGTCACCGGGCTCCTCGGCCTCCGCCCTCACCGCGATGAACACAAGGTGCAGTGGCTCAGCAAAGACGGCCAGCCGGACTACGCGCCTCTATTCCGAAAACTCTTTTCCCGGGATTCGCGGGGCCTCCCCGCATTGGATCGCAAGTATTTCGCGCGCGCCGCGGATTCCCACGGGATTCTTTCACTTAAGATTTATCGCGACCTCGGCCTCAAGCGGGGTGCTCCCCCTTCCGCACCCGAGGTTCGCGCGGCAATCGCCCGCAGCGCCCAAACCGTCCTCGAAGAAATTGTCCTGGAAATGGTGGAGCGCTACCGCAAGGAAACCGGCGCCGAACACCTTTGCATCGCCGGAGGCGTCTTCCTGAATGTTCTTCTCGTCCGCGCCCTCGAAACCCAGAGCGGCTTCCGCAGTGTTTACGTTCAACCTGTTTCTGGGAATGCCGGCACATCTCTCGGCGCAGCCTATCTCGGACGCCAGGTTCTGACCGGCTCGGCGGGACGCAAGCCTTTGACGGATCTCTTCCTCGGCCCGGAGTTCACCTCCACCCAGATCAAGCCGGTGCTCGACAATTGCAAGATCATCTACAAATACATGTCCGGCGAAGAACAATTGCTTGCCGAGACGGCGCAATTGCTGCACCGCGACCGCATTGTGGCCTGGTGCCAGGGCCGCACCGAGTTTGGTCACCGCGCGCTCGGCAACCGCAGCATTCTGGCTTCCCCCTTTTCCGAGTACATCGTTGAAAATGTGAATCAATTCATCAAGCACCGCGAGGACTTTCATCCCTTTGCTCTTTCGCTTCCTGCCGAAACAGCCGCCGACTGGTTCGACTGCACGCCCAATTGCCGCTTCATGGCTTCTCTCGGCACGCT
Organism: Candidatus Acidiferrales bacterium; assembly: GCA_035631855.1. Lineage (GTDB taxonomy): Bacteria > Acidobacteriota > Terriglobia > Acidiferrales > UBA7541 > DASQHY01. Next base: position 32,202 of record DASQHY010000089.1, on the reverse strand, counting down.
CAAGAAAGACGTCCCTGCGCTCGCGCGGTTTGCGTTCCACGGCCGCCAGGTGCGCGTTCACACCGTGGAGAAGGAATCCAACCCGCGTTTCTGGCGCCTGCTTCACAAATTCGGTGAAGCCGCGCCCGCCCCCGTGCTCGTCAACACCTCCTTCAATCTCTTTGGCGAGCCTCTGGTCTCCGACCCGCGCGAAGCGATCCGCAGTTGCTATTGCTCCGGGATGGACGCCCTGGTTCTGGGGCCGTTCTTGGTGGTCAAGTAGGATGCGTTTCAGTTTTCAAAAATTACTTGTGCCAGGGCTTCTTTGGTGGTGTGCGTGATGGTCAGCGAAATATTTGTGACACGCAAACGTTTGGCAATCTTGCCCGCGACTCCCCGCAGCGCCAGCGCGGGTTTTCCGGAAGCTTCGCGCACCACCTCGATGTCTTGCCAGCGAACCCCGCTGCGCCAGCCGGTTCCGAGCGCCTTCATCGCCGCTTCCTTGGCCGCAAACCGTCCGGCGTAACGCTCGTGCTTGTTGCGGTGTTTCTCGCAGTAGGCGATTTCCGCCGGCGTAAACACGCGCCGCAGAAAGCTCTGACCGTGCCGCTCAATCGCCGAGCGCACGCGCTCGACTTCCGCAATGTCCATTCCCAAACCGACGATCAAGGTCCCTCTCTTCCTGTGTGAAGCAGAACTCGGACGAATTCCGATTATACTGTTCTGATTGTGACAACGAAGAGCACAATTCTTCGCCAGCGACGCTCTCCGCGACCCGCGCGCTCCGCTCCGCGCTCTGCGGGCAGCGCATGGAAATCGGTCCGCTCTCGTGGACTCGAGATCCTGCAGGCCGCTCCTCTCGCGCGGCTTCCGTGGCTCATTCACGGCTTCAGCACGCGCCTCGGAGGCTCGAGCCTTTTGGAAGGGAAGAAGGCACTCAATCTTGGCTTCACCGAGTGGGATCAGCGGGAAATCGTCCTCGCCAATCGCCGCACGTTTCTCGCTGCGCTTGGAGCAGAACGGATGCCGTTTACTCTGCTGCGGCAATTCCATTCCGACGTCATCTGCGTGCTCAACGATCCGCCGCAAGAACCGCGGCGCGGCGATGCTTCGATCACGAGCGTCCCCGGAATCATTCTTGGAGTGCAGACCGCCGACTGCGTCCCGATTCTCCTCGCCGACACGAAACGCCGCATCGTGGCCGCGGTTCACGCTGGCTGGCGCGGCACGCTCCAGCGCATCGTCATGAAAACGGTTGGCCGCATGCAGATGGTTTTCGGCACGCAACCCAAAGACATCGCCGCAGCCTTGGGACCCGCGATTGCCGGCTGCTGCTACGAAGTCGGGCCCGAAGTTGCGCAAGCCTTCGCCGCGCAATTCCCCGCCGCGCTTGAATGGTTTGAAGGTCCGTTCGATAAGCTCATCACAGACGACTCACCGAATCCGCTGCAATGGCTCAACATGATGCCGCCGGGCCATCAACCGCCTCCTCCGCGCGTTCATCTCGATTTGCGCGCGGCCAATCGCTGGCAATTGCTTGAAGCGGGCGTTGCGGCGAGGAATATTTCGTCCAGCGATCTTTGCACGGCGTGCCGCACCGACCTGCTCTTCAGTTTTCGCCGGGAAGGAAAAAGCAGCGGGCGGCTTATGGCCGTGATTGGAATTCGCCCGGAAGAAGCGTAATCATCACGAACCGAAAATCTGTGTGAGAGCTGCCGGCGGAGCGCTTTCCAGCAGAGCGAGTTGGCCGCACGCGGCCATGATGTCCTGTCCGCGCGAATATCGCACGAACACAGGAACATCTTTCTCCGCGAGAATCCGCCGGAATTCTTCCAGGCGTTCCGGCGCGGGCGCGCGGTAAGGAAGTTCGCCGGGATTCCACGGAATCAGATTGACCTTTGCGCGCAGATTCGCAACGAGCTTGACCATGCGCCGCGCATCCTCAGCAGAATCATTCACCCCGCCGAGCAGGACATACTCAAACGTCAAATGTTCCCACGGACGCAGCGGGTATCGTCGACAGGCATCGAGCAATACCGCCAGCGGATATTTGCGGTTGATGGGCATCAGCGCGTCGCGCTGCTCATCCGTGGAGGCATTCAACGAAACGGCAAGCTTCGGACGAATCTTTTCGCGCGCGAGGCGGTCGATTCCGGGAACAATGCCGCTCGTCGAAAGCGTTACGTGTTTGGGAGAAAGCCCCACACCTTCCGGGTCAAGCAGGATGCGCACCGCCGTGATCACAGCGTCGTAATTCAGCAGCGGCTCGCCTTGCCCCATCAGCACAACGTTGGTTTGCGGCTTCAGGTTTTCTTTCTGGTCTTCGAGCGCGAGAAGAACCTGCGCCACAATTTCGCCGGAGGTCAGATTGCGGATCAGCCCAAGCTGCGCGGTCAGGCAGAAATGGCAATCCACGGCGCAACCCGCCTGCGTCGAGACGCAAATCGTTTGCCTGTGTTCCGACGGCATAAATACCGCCTCGACCGAAGCGGGCTTTGCGTCACCTTCGAGCGCCAGCAAGTAGCGCACCGAGCCATCCGATGATTGGAAGCGCCGGGTGACGAGCGGCAGCGTAATCTGCGCTTCGTTGGAGAGGCGTGCGCGCAGCGCCGCGGGCAAATTCGTCATGGCCGAGAAAGAGAACCGCCGCTCGGCGTAGAGGGCGTGATAAATCTGCGCGCCGCGATACGCAGGTTCGCCCAGCGCGGCGCAAAAGGCGCGCAGCTCGTCTGCGGATTTTCCCAGCAGTCCGGTTGGCATCGCGGGATGATTCGCCCTCAGCCGATCAGCCGCTTCAGCAACTGTTGCAGCCGCGCACGGTCTTCCACGGACATCTCTTTGAATTCCACGCCCATGCCTTCGCCCGGCTTGACGCTTCGCACGATGGCCCGCGCGCGGACTTCTCCGGAGGGCACTTCGAAAATCAGCCGCACAGCGGTTCCCACCGCAGGCGGGTCCGGAATACTGATAAACAGTCCGCCCATGCCGAGAATTTTTACGCGGGAAGCCAAGCGTTTGCCGGCGTCCTGCCACGCGACCCACATTCCTTTCGGCAATTCGACACGGGGATAACGCCGCTTCTTCTCCGCCTCCTGTGAAGTCATCACGTGCTCCCGAGAGGGCTTCTTTTATTGTGAGCCGCAGGAGCGGCGCGTGGCAACTGGATTTTCCCGCGGCCCGCGGGCTCTGCAGCGCAAGATCTTTTTGCGAAAAGAGGCGCGCAATCCTCTCCGCGAGACATTCTCGGGCATAAAAAATCCTCCTGCACCAAAGGACAGTTTTGCCTCTGGCCGTCGTGCCAGTTAAACGAAGCCGCACAAATTGCTCATTCTGCGCTTTTCCACAAATCGCTGCGAGCACCATAGGTGCGGGGTCAGGAACCTTCCGCAAGCTTCGCTTGACGCAGGCAGCAAGGAGCAAGCGTATGAACCCGCGCCGCCCAGCCAGTTGGCTTTTCGTAGTGACACTCATTTTTCCTCTACTCGCCCGAGCACAATCGAACGGCTTCGACAGCGGAGGACGCGCGTCGCTTTCCGGCCGCGTGCTTTTGCTCGGGAGCAATTTTCCGGCGCAGCGCGTGGAAGTGAAGCTCACGCCCATCAGCGGCGGACTGCCCTTCGCCGTGCTTACCGACGCTGAAGGAAGGTTTCAGATGAACGGGCTGCACGAGGGCACCTATTTCCTGGGCGTGCGGGAAAAAGGCTACGACGAAATCCAGGAAACCGTGCAGGTCAGCCGAGGCTCTGGAGGCCTCACCTTCTGGCTCAAGAAAAGCGACGCCCCGGCCGCGGAGGAAACCGGCCCCACGGTTTCGGTGCGCGAGCTGAGCATTCCGGCCAAGGCGCGGCACGAATTTCAGAAGGGCATGGAACGGCGGGAGAAGGAGGATCCTGCAGGAAGCGTGCCGCACTTCCAGCGCGCCATCGGGATTTTTCCGTCTTACTACGAAGCCTACCTGCAAATGGGCTTCGCCAACGAGAGCATGGGACAAACCGCCGAAGCGGAGAAGGCCATCCGCACCTCGGTGGAGCTGAGCGATGAAAATTTCGCCGAAGCCGACTTCGCGCTGTGCGAACTGCTGGACAATCAAAAGCAATTCGACGACGCGGAAAAAATGGCACGTCACGGACTGCAGCTGAGTCCCGCGTCGTGGGTCGGCCACTTCCTGCTGAGCCAGGCGCTCTACGGCATGAACCGCTTCAAGGAGGCCGAAGAGTCGGCCAAGAAAGTGCTTTCGCTCAAGCGCAATTTCGCGTCGGTTCACCTGCTGCTGGCCAATATCCATTTGCGCAGGCACGACAGACCCGCGCTGCTGGAAGACCTCAACTCCTATCTCACGCTGGATCCCGATGGGCCGCAGGCCACTCAGGCGCGCCACCTGCGCGAAGCCGTCCAGCAATCCCTGGCCGCTGCCGCGCCCGCGGGCAACCAATAGGGGCTTCTTGGGAGTGCGGTGTCGGGACGGCGCCTTTCGGTATGTTGGGGAGAATTCTCTCCGGATTCTGTCAATCCCTCTGGCTCCCCCTCCCCCCACCCCTTTTTTGTAAGTGTTGATTCTAAAGGGTGTTAAGTCCTGTGTTTTTGTAAGTGTTGATGTTAGAGGACTTAACGAAGAACGGAGGTTGGAGCTTTGAGGTTCGATGTTAGAGAGAGAACCCCTCCCCCCCACCCTTTTTTGGAACCGTGTGAAACGAAAGGGTTTTAAGTCCTTTGTTTTGGAACCGTGTGAATCTAAAGGGTTTGCGGGCGTGTTTTTGCGAAACCGTGTGAAACTAAAGAGTTTAGGCGGCATTTTGGCCTCGTTGACCGTTGAGCTTGCTGACCCTAGCCTGTCTTTCCAGCGGCGGGCCCAATGGCGGCGCCGAATCGCGGCGACTACCTAGCGGCTTCTGGCGATTACATTCTAGGTAAGTATAGCACAAGTGACCAGGACTGTCAAGGCTGAAATAGCCGGAAGCGCTAGCGCGGGAAGCTGGGGGAAGCCTTGACGGCTTCGCTTTGCGTGGTGTGGCGGAGGCAATGCGCGCCGATCAAGAGAAACCACTGGTAGCAATCGAGTTCGCCAAAGACGAAATGGGGGATAAAGTGATGGCGCACATCGCCGTCGGCGGCGCTGACGAAATCGCAGGTGCGCCGGCGGGCGGCTTGAAATTCGGGCAAAAGCTCTTCGGTGGGCCAGCGCGACGTCGGCAAGGCACGCGGAGGCGCCTGCACGCGGTCCACGACGGTGCCAACCTTGGCGATGACCTGTGCGTCTTCCAAAGCAGGGCGCTTGGAGAGGTGAGGAGGCTCCAGCAGGAGTTTCTCGATGGCTCCCACCAGGTATTTTTCGACTACGACTAAATGCTCGATATTCTCGGCAATGGACCAGCGTCCGGGCTCGGGGCGGAATAAGAGCTGCTGCGAAGAGAGGCCGTGCACGGCGCCCAGGAGGCGTTCGCGCGAGTGGTCGAGTTGATTGAGGGCGAATTCGCGTTCGGCTGAGGTCATCATGGCGGATGGCAGACAAGTCTACTTTGTGCGGTGCGAAAAGCAAAGCGACGTAATTACAGATCATGGTCCCATTTGCGCCCGTGGCGAGGAGCGACCGTGGAGTGGATTCTTCACTCGCACACACCGCTCGTTCAGAATGACCAGCGCTCCGTGATGCGTGCAGGGGGAATCTTCCTTGCGGGGGCGCAATCCAAATGACATCATCGGAAAAATGATGAGGCAGCATCACTACTACGTGTACATCCTGCACAAACCAAGCGGCGTACTGTACACCGGCATAACCAACGACATCGAGCGCCGCATGTGCGAGCATAAACACAAGCTCATCCGGGGATTCACGCAAAAGTATAACGTCACGCGGCTGGTGTACGACGAGCTTTACGGGGAGCCGCGTGCGGCCATTGCGCGAGAAAAGGAGATCAAAGGCTGGCTGCGGCGAAAGAAACTGGCCTTGATTCGCTCGACCAACCCAAAGTTTCATGATATCAGCGAGGACTGGTCCATCCCGCCGAGTCCGCGCGCCTGAGGGCGGCTTTGTTTGCGTGGTCATTCTGAAGGCCGGCCTGGCCGGCCCGAAGAATCAGGGGCGGAGCGTAAGGCAGTGCATGGTCGCGGAGTGGATTCCCGCGGCACTCCAAAGGGTTGATTGGGCCGTATCACGCGGGTAGGATGAGCGGCAAAGCACGCCGTTGGAACTCTCGCAGGTTAGGCAAGGAGGAGAAACGATGCGCAGATTTGTGATGGCTTCGGTGGCGGTTGGATTGATGGCTGCATTTCTGCTTGCTGCGGAGGCGCCGAGTCGAACGGGGGAGCAGGAGTTGAGGGCGCTCGTCCCGAAGATTGTGGCGTCGTGGGAAAGCATGGATACGGCCAAAGTCGAGCCGTACTATGCGGCGGATGCCGACCTCACGTATTTCGATCTGGTGCCGATGAAATACAACAATTGGGCGGAATACCGGGTCGGGGTGAAGAAGGCGCTCTTCGATCCAAACCGCAGCATCAAGCTCAAGATGAACGATGACTTGCGGGTGCATTCGCGCGGCAGGCTGGCCTGGGCGACGTTCACGTTCGGAGCGGACATCGTCAACAAGGAAGGCACGGCGTCGCATGTGGACGGGCGGTGGACGATGGTGCTGGAGAAGCGGGCGCGCGGGTGGATCGTGGTGCACGAGCATGTTTCGGTGCCGCTGGGCGGGGCGTGATTCTTTTCTGTGACGGTCAGCGCAGGCGATAGTGGGCGGGGGCGAGGAAATCGAGGAGGCGGAGGTCGCGGAGGACTTGGAGTTGCTGGCGGATTTTGTCGCGGACGTGGAGATTCTTTGGATGAAGTTTTGCCAGCGCGTTAGCGTGGGCGTATACGTCGGCGAGAGTGAATTCGGTTTTTCCTAGCGATTGGACGACCTGAAGGACATCAAGAGTCCAGCCGCGTTTTTCAACACGCAAAGATTCGAGAGGGCGCAGACGCTGATAGGCGCGGCGTACTTCTTTGGCAGATTGGGCCTTCCCGTCATCAATCACGCGAATGCGGGCATAGGGCGGGATTTTGTCCAACAGAATGTTGCAGCCAACCCAACCGGCGCGGCGCGCAGTTGAGGCCAGGGGCGGGCGTTTTTCGAGAGTTGACAACGTGAAGGCGAAATGAGGGACGAGAAGAACCGTGCGGACGGCCCACCGATCGAGGTCGTAGTGCAAGACGAAGAGATTTGGGGTCCTGTCTGCAAGGATGGCGCGCTTCATCTCGGAGTAAGCCGCGTCGACGATTCTGGAACCGAGGGGTTTCGATTGGCTCTTGAGCTGGAAGGGAGAATCGCACGCAGGGCAGAAATAGTCGATGGCGGCTGTGCCTTGGGGGAATGGCCGCAGATGCGGCGATTCGCAGGCAGGGCAGAAGAAATTCGTTGCACCCCAAGATTCAGTTCCAACACGGGCACGTTGAGAGGCGCTTTTGTAGCGTTCCAAGCCCTCTGTCGGCAGGCGCAGTTGCACGCCTGCATTAGATCATTTTCCTTGGGTGAGATAAATCTCGGTTTCGGTTTTGATGACGAAGAGGATCTCAGTGGCGGCTTGGGGGCTTGTGCGGAAATTCTGCCAGGCTTCTTCCAGGGTTTTTGCTTCGACTGAATAGATCACTTCCCGTTGATTCGCTCCAATGAAATAAAACTTCCGCTCCTGTTGAACGAGATGCGCCAATTGTGAGTGCTCTCTCGCGCGATTTGCAGCGCTATTGGATCGATCCACAGGATCGGAAAAGAGATCAAGGGAAAAGTGGGTGCAGGACAGGGAAATTTCGACCTGTACCAATTCGGAACAGATGCGGCGGAGCGAGAGGGTGACGGAGTCGAGGAAGAGTTCGCAGCCAAGGGCGTGGCGGCGGAGGCGCAAAGCCGTAAGGAGCGTTGTGCCGCTGCCGAGGAAAGGGTCGAGGACGAGGTCGCCGGGATTGGAGGAGGCGAGGAGGATGCGTTCGAGCAGGGCGACGGGCTTCTGCGTGGGATGCTTGCCGAAGCGCTTCTCCCAAGGCTCGGGCGGAGGAATGGTCCAGACGGACTTCATCTGCTTGCCGCCGGCGAGGGCTTTCATTTCCTTATAGTGAAAGATGTGGCGGCTTTTCTGGTTCTTGGCGGCCCAGATGAGGGTTTCGGTGGCGTGGGTGAAATAGCGGCAGGAAAGATTGGGCGGCGGATTGGGCTTGACCCAGGAAACGTCGTTGAGGAGCTTCATGCCGAGCTGCTGCATGGCGAAGCCCACGGAATGGATGACGTGGGCGGTGCCGCTGACCCACAGCGAGCCGTGGGGCTGGAGAACGCGCTGGCAGGCGGCGAGCCAGGCGCGGTTGAAGGCGTGATTGGCGTCGGGGCCGCGGGAGCGGTCCCAGGCGCCTTTGTTGACGCTGACCATGCGTCCGGCATGGCAGGTGATGCCGCCGTTGGAAAGGAAATAGGGCGGGTCGGCGAAGATGAGGTCCACGGAGGCTTCGGGAATGGCGGCGAGGATTTCCAGGCAGTCACCCTGAAAGATTTTGATGTGATGGCGCGGGTCGTGGAACGCGGGTTCGGGCAACGGCATAGAGGGATCGGATCGTTGATCGGAAGGGGTAGCATGTCAAGATCGGGGAGGAGAGATTGACAGAAGTTTGCGGACCGTCAAGAATGGGCCGCTGCGGTGGGATGTGAGGAGCCGGCTCAAGACTCCGATGCGATGGGAGCCGGCGGGGGAGAAAGGGCGCGCGGATGGCGAATGTGCTGGTGACGGGCGGCGCGGGGTATGTGGGCTCGGTATGCTGCGCGGAATTGCTGCGTCTGGGACATTCCGTCACAGTGGTGGACGACCTCTCCACGGGTTTCAGGGACGGCGTGCCGCGCGGCGCGGCGTTCCATGCCATCGATATCGGCAATCGGACGGAGATGGGAAAGCTCCTGCGGAGCAACAAGTTTGAGGTGGTCTTTCATTTTGCGGCGAAGGCCCTGGTAGCGGAATCCGCGGCCAATCCCGGGCCGTATTTTCAAACCAACGTGGAAGCGGGCGTGGCGCTGCTGGAGGCGCTGCGCGAAGCCGGGATGAAGAATTTTGTGTTCTCCTCATCGGCGGCGGTGTACGGCTCGCCGGAAAGAGTTCCCATCGAGGAGGACGACGCCAAGAAGCCGGTGAACCCCTATGGGGAAACCAAACTCGTCTTCGAGCAGATTCTTCAATGGTACGCCAGGGTCTACGGGTGGAGCGTGTTTTCCTTCCGGTACTTCAACGCCGCGGGCGCTACCGCGGAGCTGGGGGAACGTCACAACCCGGAGACGCATATTATCCCCTTGCTTCTAGAGGCGGCCGCGGGCGAACGAGAGTTCTTCAGCATCTGCGGCGACGATTACGACACTCCGGATGGAACCTGTTTGCGGGATTACGTCCACGTGACGGATATCGCCAGGGCGCATATCGGCGCTCTGCCAGGAATCAACCAGCCGGGGATGCACGCCTATAACATCGGGTCGGGCACGTGCTATTCCGTCCGGCAGGTGTGCGAGGCCGCGGGAAAAGTGACAGGTCATCCGGTTCCCGTGCGGGTTGTGGGTCGCCGAGCGGGCGATCCGGGAGTGCTGCACGCGAACCCGCAACGGATCATGCGGGAATTGAAATGGAAACCCGAACATTCCTCGCTGGAGGAAATTCTCTCTTCCGCCTGGACATGGAAAAAGAATCACCTGGCAGCGAAAGCCTCGGCGCGCGAGCGGGAATGATTTTGCCGAAGGAACTTCGACAGGGACACCAGCTTAGGGGGAATTCTTGCGGAACACCTTGCGGCGAATGTCCGGCCAGAACTCCTTCATTTCATTGGACACGCCGTCCCACATAATCAACATTCCCCAGGTGGTCAAGTTTCGCGAGAGGGTGCGATCTTCCGGCGGATGGTAGATATTGGAGATTCCGCCCGCCGCGGCATTGCCGACAATCTCTGAAAAATTGAAACGCCTGCGGCCGGAATCGGTGCGGGCGATGAAGAGCCGGCCGATGGAATAGAGCGCGCGGCGGCCCACGCTTCCTTTGCCCTTCTGGTAGTAGCGCGGATCTTCACGGAGCAGGCTTGGGAAGACGGCTGTGGTCATGTAGGTGCCGATTCCATTGTCGCCGAAGGAAGCTCCAAAGCGTTTCCCGTAAGCTCCCCAGCCCTGTCCCCAGGACTTCGGAGAATTATTGGCCTGGCCAATCGCCGCGAGAGAGCCGATGAATGGGTAGGTGAAATAGTCGAACACTCCAGCGGTGGCAAGGCGGAATTTCTGGCCGGTGGTCAGGCGCGGAAGGTCACCGGCACCTTCGACCATTCCATAGTTGGGCATCACTTCGAAGATGCGGTCGTTTACGGTTCCGGTTTCCTGCTCCAACTTGCTCTTGCCCTGCTTGTCGGCAGGCTTCTTCTTGGCGCTTGCGCCCGAGCCGTCCTTGGCGTCAGGCGCCTGCTGGTTCGAGGGAGGCGAAGCGGCAGGCTCCTGCTGGCGGGCCCGGGCAGGAGAATTCCAGGCCATCAGGACGGCAAGCGTCACGGCGGACGCGAGGTTAGATATGTAGTGTCGATTCTGCATAAGGGCTTATTGTCTCGTAGGAACGGCCAGATTTCAGCAGTTAAGAGGAGCGCGAGTCCCCAAAAAGGTAAGGACAGCGAGCCGGATTCAGGGAGTTGAGACAGCGACGGCGGCGGGCCTGGTGAATGGCTGGAGCGGTTGGTAGCGGTACCGGGAATCGAACCCGGGTTTCCAGATTGAGAATCTGGCGTCCTAACCCCTAGACGATACCGCCTGCGTCGAAGGCCTGGAAAGCCTACCGCGTTGAAGATTATAGCTTGAATCCGTGTGCGCAAGAATCGAAGTTGGGAAGAAGGCTAGCGAAGCTTGCGAAGATCGAATTCGGCCGTGACGTGCCGGCCATCCGGCGTGCCGACATCGATCGTTACCGGATCGGAGGTGACGTTTGCCGCGTCCAAGAGCAGCCAGACTTCCGCACCGTCCAGAGCCGAGCTGCCGCCATCACCGGGCCGCAGGTAGATTGCTTCACTCCACACATCGAAAGGCTCGAGCACCCGTTCTTCCCCGTCCTGCCGCTGCGAAAGCCGGAAGGTGAAGTCGCGCCAGAAATCCTCCGCACGCAATTGAATCCCGGAATTCCCGGTCGCCTTTTGGGAGGAAGAAACCGCAGCTTGCAGGGCATAGGTGGGCGTAAAGCGGATCTGCACGCGAACACGAAGGGTGTCACCCTGTTTACGGTAATCCTCTTCAGCCTGCTGCGCGCTATAGCCGACGGTGTGTCTCATGGAAAGCTGAACGAGCTGCGCATAAGGGGTCAGGATCTCCATCTCCGAAACATGTGCACCCGACTTCGGAAGCGGGGGGCGTTGCACGTACTGTGAGAGAAACGCCGCGGTCTTCTGGTCATTCCGCTGGCCGAGAAAGTAGGCTTCGCGGATGGCTTGCGAGGTCAAAACGGTATCGTAAGCTTCCGCGCTGACGAACACGAGCAAGCCCAGGACGAGGAACGCCGCCCGTATCTTGAGGTGTCTCATGAGGGCCTCTAGGATTTAGATGCGCCTTCCTGCTCCGCGAATGCGCGGTTGACGCGATAGAGTACGTACGCGGTGGCCATGCCTGCGAGCATCATTGACAGCACACCGGCGGCTGCATGAAAAGGACGGCGGAAACCGTTTGCGCCGCCAAGACCGAACAGCTCTTCCAGAAACCGCAGCCAATCCGGCTCCTCCGTCGAGCCGCTCGGCAAGAACGCAATGGCGAGCGCCGGGAGAAGAGCTAGAGCGCCGCCGGAAATCGTCCATGCCCCTGAGCGGCCCGCGGGATAAAGCCTTGCAAGGAGCCGCAGAAGCAGCGCGAATACAAGCGTGAATACCCATCCGAAGGCACATACAAAAAAGATCGCCACGAGGAACCCACGCGCGTCGGGGGTAAGACCGGAGTCCGAACTCTTGGGGGCCGAGAGGAAACACGCGGCCGCAAAGAAAAAGCCACCACAGACCCAGGCGGCCAGGTAGTACGCCAGGCTTCCTCGCCGGGTCATATGCGGCGCTGGATGTTGGGGAAGTCGAGCCAGACCTTGACGCCGCAGAAGTGCGAACCTTCGGTGCAGATCGGCGAAGCGATGCCGGCGCGAAGGTGGCACGGCGGGCCGATGAACCGCGCAATCTCGGGCTGGATTTCGCGGAGTTGCGCCACCTCTTCGAGAGAAGCCTGATAAATCTCTTCCTGGGCATTGAAGCAGGTGCGCATCGTCCACTTGTGAAGCAGATGCAGCAAAGAGCCGGTTTCGATCAGGCGGATGGACTTGGCGTTGGGCAGTAGATACAGCGCGAATTCGCGAGGCACGCCGCGATCGAGTAGTTCGTTCTTTGCGGCCCACGCTTCCGCCATGGCGCGCTGATAGATTTCGCGGGCGCGCGGGTTGCCGGCAATCAGCATGGGAGTGATGTAGTCGGGCGCGCGGGTGTCGGTCAGAACCAGCAGCGGGCGCGACCCCGGCACCATGCGATGGCGCTGGTCCTGGCTGTCGGCGGTGTGGCTGATTTTTTTCGCGAAAGTGTAGTTGGCGTGCTGCAAGGCGCGCAGGATGGGCGCGTGAACCCCGATGTTGAGCGTCTGCAAGCGATACGGATTGCGCGCGGGATTCAGCAGGCGGTCAATGGCCTCTGCGTCGGGGCATTCCTGCACCGTCAGGCCCACGACGGCGCGGTAGGCTTCCGCCATGACGTGCGGCGCGCCGGGTGAGTAGTCGAGCAGCTTCGAAGTCTTGCCTTCGAGGCGGGCATCGAATTGCGCTGCTGCAGATTCCGGCTGCGCGGAGAGCGGGGCGGCGCTCCACTCCGGCAGATCTTCCAGTGGTTCGGTGCCGAAGCGATCGAAGAATTGCGGATCGAGTTCGCGCACGCGCGCGACCATTTCGCCCACCACCAGGCGCGCTTCGCTCGGCGTGTCCGACGCCGCGTGCATGCGCCACAACCGATGGAGAACGATGCCCGAGAGCGTGTGCACCATCGTGGTGAACGCCGCTACGGGCAGGACATACCGCGCCACTTCGATGGCGCGCTTCTCCGCCGCGCGTTCCACCTTTTGCACGCGCTTGGGGTGGGACATCGCGCTCAGGTGCCAGATATCGCCGAGAATCGCGCGAGCATCCTCCTTCAGGAGCGCGGAGAGCTCGCGATAGCAGTCCCACGCGCGTGCCACGGCGCGCTCGTAGATGGCGCGCTCTTCCGCGCCGAATACGCTCGAAACCGGGGGGACGTAGGCCTGCGGGCGATCCTGCCGGACGTACCGCTGGCTCTGCTGCTCGGAATTGTAGAAAGGATGCGCGTGGAGGAACGACCACACAAAATGGCGGCTGACGTTTTCCAGGCCGAATTCGAAGTGCGCGTGTTGATATACGGTGTGGTGCCCGCCGTAGAATGTTGCCGCACCGATGTTGATTCGCTGCTTTTCGGAAATTTCCTCGGGACCGATGAGGCGCGGCGAATAACAGGTGCGGGCCGCGGCGATTGCTGAGTCGAAGGGATGCGCGAAAGAGTTTCGCAGCGTGACGCGCGGCGCGGCGGTTTCGATGGCGGGTTCCGGAACGGGACTCTGCGAAGCTGTCGCTTGGGGGGCCATTGCGCGGAGTCATTCTACAACGACGCGGTGAAGAAAGCCTCGCCCTTCACCGCGGAACGGCATGGTGACTTTAGACGGAACCGCGGCTACTTCTTCGCGGCTGTCTTCGCGTCGGTTATCTTCTGCGCCGCCGCCTTGGCATTGGCGTATTTTCTGGTGAACCGCTCGACGCGTCCTGCAGTATCCAGCAACTTTTGTTTGCCAGTAAAGAAGGGATGGCAATTTGAACAAATCTCCACGCGCAGAAACTCGCCCTTTACGGTCGAGCGCGTTTTGAAGGTGTGCCCGCAGGCGCAGTGAACCGTAACAGGGTGGTAGTCGGGGTGGATTCCAGATTTCATCGGCGCTCCTGTCAGCCGCGGCCGGTCTGCACGGCACTCCCCCAGTTGAGAGAAAACTACAGCCGCGTCGCTAGGCCGCGAAGCAATTTACTATCATACGCGAATTCTGCTTATCCTGCGAATGGGCTTTGTGATTGGCGACGGGTCTCAGGCAACAAAGGCACAGCCGACGCGTGCAAGGCCGGTGGTGTTGCGCTGCACATAGACACGCCGCAGCGTGACTCGAACGGGGGGGAGGATGGGCACATGAAGAACGGCAGAAAAGGTCTCACCCAATTCTTCCGGAGAATCGAGCTGCAATCCCACTCCACCGAAGCCAAGATCGAGCACGCGAGCGGTTTTGCGCGTGGTGTCTCCCACGACAGCATAGGCGCGAGTTCCCGCAAGCGAGACGCGCTCGGCGCGGCGATGCTCCGAAGACGGCTTTGCAGGCGGGGGCGGTAGAACGAAAGTTTCTGCCGGCACGCGAGGCTCCGGCGGAACACCAGGTCCGGCCGCGACAGCGGGAGGCTCCGTCTTCCTTTCCGCCGGCTTCTGTTGAACGGACGCAAACTGCGGAGGTGCAGGCGCCCCGGAAGGCTTTACGAGAACGGGCCTAGCCGAGGATGTCTCCGGTGGCGTAGGCGCTGGCTCCTGGCGATGATTCATGTGCTTCAAACGGTAGAGCCGCTCGTCGGCCACACGAATGAGCACTTCGCCCTGTTCGCCGTCCTGGGGATAGACGGAGACGCCATGGTCGAGGCCCACAGGGACACCAAGTTTGAGAAGGCGCATCGCTTCTTCGAACGCAATGTGCAAGCGGCGAGCCAGCGCAGTGGCCTGGTCAGCGTCGGATTGAGGAAGCAACAACGCGAATTCATCGCCCCCGATGCGAAAGGCATAGTCGGAAGTGCGCATGCCCTTCTTCAGGACCTGCGCGGCCAAGCGCAGAACTTCGTCGCCCTGGGGATGGCCAAACTTGTCGTTGACTTCCTTGAAGCGGTGCAGGTCCATGATCATGAGAGCAAGCTGTTGCAAATGGCGGCGCGCCCGATTCAATTCTTTCTCGAAGTACTCGTTGAACAAGCGACGATTGTAGAGGCCCGTGAGCGGATCCGTGGCCGCATCCAATTGAAGTTTCTTGAGTTCACCATATTCCATCACGACGGGAACGCGAAGCTGATTGGCCGAGGATAGGACGTCGACCAGCGCGGTCTTTAACGAAACGGGCTTACCGGCCGTCAGCGATAGCTCCCTCCGGCGGTCGAGGGCTTCTTCCCAATAATGCAGGCACTGAGCTTCATTCAATTCAAGCTGCGTGATGGCACGGAAATACCGCTGCAAAAACTGCCCCCGCGCCGGGGAGTCCAGTGTCTCCAGGGTGTCCGCAAGGAGTTCGAGGAATGAATCCTCAACAGGGAAATGAGGCATTACGGGGTCACCGGGGCTGGGCATCGGCAATCCACTCAACCTCAGCTTACCCCAACGGGGAATTGGGATAGCAAAAGAGTTCAGGAGACTTATAGCAATCTAATACCCATTCCTGGTACTTAAGCGCCAGAAAGCAACGCACATGTTATTCGGTAAATCATTCACAACAAGACTTTTAGTACCCGGCTTAGTTCTGCGACAAACCGATGGAGCGCTTTGACGGAAATCCTTTCGTGGAATCGTGTCAATCCTTATCTTCCGTCGTTTCTCAAAAAGATACAGGAATCTATTCTAGGGACTTCGGGAATTCCACCGCGATAAAGTGAACATCCCCGGACGTCCGATGGCGTTTGACCCGGGCCGTAATTGGAGGGGTTTCCGGCGGCATGCTAGAAGAGCCCACAGGCGATGGCGCCGGAATCGTCAGGTTCACAGATTGATCCAAACGCAAGGCTCTGGTGCAAGCCAGGAAAGCGCCGGAGGCGCTTATATCAAGTGTCTTGGAAAGTTCGAGAAACTCTGCCCCCGTGCTATCGACGCCCCGCATGAAGATGGGGATCTGCAAATGGATTCGGGGAGAACGACGGCGCTCGGCCGGGTCTAAGCGCATTTTCTCGCTCTCTTTTTGAATGCCAAGTTTGTAGTCCACAACCCCTGATCCAAACAGTACTAGAGCACTAGTACCAAATAACAGGTGCAGATTGTCTGCCAGACCAAATGATAAGTCCACCTATTGCTAACAGCCTGTGTTTCATAAGGTTGCAGTGAACTCAAATCGGGAGGAAGGTGCGGCTGGGGCTAAGTTGAGTACAACAATTCCATCGCTTTTCTCCATTTGCGCAAATGGGACACCTTTACCATTGACAGCCTCAGGGGTGTTCTGCGAGGATGCAACCCCATCGCATAGGGAAAAGAATTTCCACTGCGCCAATCGAGGCGAATAGGTCTCTGGAGAGAACCATTTGCGGACCGCTACTGTAAGAGATCAAGACAACGCCGGAATGGTCTCGCTGAGTGTTGTAAGCGAGTTGCTGGACAATTCAGACGGGCCAGTCATTTTGGCTGAACACGGCGGTCGATTGCTTTCTGCCAACCGGCGCGCCCAAGAACTGCTCGCAGAGGCGGGACTCCAGTCCAGCCACAATCTAAACATTTTTGCCGACCTGCTGAAGGTCGATGCTCGGGTGATCTCCGATCAAATGGCCAACCATGAGAAAGGAAGAAGCCTGGAGATCGACTGCCCTTCGGGAAAGGCGCGGGCACGCGTGCAGAGGATGCGCGAATGCGATTGGTTGATCGTGAAGATGGAACAGACCGGCGACAACGAGGGGCACGCGGCAAATGCGAAAACTCAGCACACCGTGCAAGAACTGCTGCAAGAACGCGAAATTACGTACCGGAACCTTTTGGCTGCCTATCTGCGACTGCAGGAAGTGAATCGCCAAAAGACGGTGTTCCTGGCCTCGGCAGCCCACGAACTGAAAACTCCACTGGCCGTAATCAAGGGGTATTACGATTTGCTTCTGACCGGCTCCCTCGGAAAACTGACCGATAAACAGTCGGACATCTTGCAGGAATCCAAAGAAAGTTGCGAACGGCTGGTGCGACTGGTGTCCATGTTTTTGAACTATTCCGCGCTGGAAAGCGGCAAGTTGGTGCTGCACTTGCGCGAGAATGATTTGCTCGAATGTCTCGGGGAGCTTGCGGGACGATGGCAAGAAGCATTCCAAAGGAAACAAGTCCACCTCGAAACGCAATTCCACAAGGGCGTGCCCATCTTCAAGTTCGACTATCAAAAGGTGCAGCAAGCCGTCGCGAATCTGCTCGACAACGCGCTAAAGCACACCCCGGCGGGTGGCAGCGTGACGCTGCGTGTTCAGCCGCACTTCTGGGAGCGCCGCGTGGCGGAAAGTGCGCCCATCAACGAGCGGCGGAGGTCGCGAGCCGCAAGCCCCAACAGCGCGGAAGTGGCCGTGTCGGACACAGGCCCCGGAATCGCGGCCGAACATCACCAAGAGATCTTTGAGGATTTTGTTCGCGTGGACCGCAATACCTCAGGAATGGGACTCGGTCTGGCAATTGTCAAGCGCCTGGTGCAAGCCCACCGCGGGAAGATCTGGGTGGACAGCGAACCACGGCGCGGTTGCGCATTCACGTTTTTGTTGCCGATCGATAACTCCTGAGAAACGAGAGGAAGGCAGAGTGCATGGTCGAAAAAGAAAAGATCATGGTTGTGGATGATGAGCCGAGCATCCGGAAATACCTGCAGACGCTGCTTGAGGTGGAGGGCTACGGCATTTCCACAGTGGCCTCCGGCAAGGAAGCGCTGGAGAAAATCGGGGAGGGTGAGCGGCCCGATCTGATTATTCTCGATGTGCTTATGCCGGAGATGAACGGGCTCGAGACATTGAAACAGATCATGCAGATTGACCGGACGCTCAACGTCATTATGCTTTCGTGCTCCAACGAAGTAGGCACAGTCGTGGAGGCCATCCGCTTGGGGGCGCATGATTATTTGACGAAACCTTTTGAAAAAACGGAGCTCGATGCGGCCATGCTGAAGTGCCGCCAGAAGAAGCAACTCCAGGCAGAGAATCAGGCTCTACGCGAATACTGCGATCAGTTGACCGAAGATCTCAGTTTCCTTGCCGCGAGCCCGCAAATGGTGCGCATTCGCCAGCAGATACTGCAGATCGCCCCGGTGGATGTGCCGGTATTCATCTGCGGGGAAAGCGGAGTCGGCAAAGAAGTGGTGGCGCGGATGATCCACATGCGCTCCTCGCGGCGCAATCTGCCTTTTGTCAAAGTGAACTGCGCTGCGCTGCCCGGAGAACTGCTGGAGTCCGAATTATTCGGTTTCGAACAGGGGGCATTTACCGGAGCAGTGCGCGCAAAGCCCGGAAAATTCGAACTGGCGAATAAGGGCACCATCTTCCTGGATGAAATCGCAGAAATGAGCACTCATCTACAGGCCAAACTGCTCCACGTGCTGCAGGACCATCAGTATTCGCGGCTGGGCGGGCGGCACATGGTGGACGTGGATGTCCGCGTGCTCGCTGCTACGAACGTGGAAGTGCAGGAGGCCATGAAGTCCGGACGGTTCCGCGAGGATCTCTACTATCGTTTGAACGTGCTATCGATCAACGTGCCGCCCTTGCGGGAACGTGCCGCAGAAATTCCTCTGCTGTTCCGCCATTTCTTGACGAAGTACAGCGAGAAATTCAACAAGGAAGCTGCGCAACCCTCCCGGCATCTGCTGGAAGCAGCGGTCCGTTATCCCTGGCCGGGAAACCTTCGCGAACTCGAGAATTTCGTAAAGAGGTATGTCATTTTCGAGGATGACGAGGGCAGTTTACGCGAATTGCTGGAGATGGCGGCGGCCCGCCAGCGTACTTCACCGCGTGAAGAGCCGGCCCTGCCGCGCGAGCAGGGGCTGAAGGCGCTGGTGCGCGGGTTGAAAGACGAGGCAGAAACCGAAGCCATCGCCGACGCACTCGAGAAGACGCGATGGTGCCGGAAGGATGCGGCCAAGATGCTGGGAATCAGCTACAAGGCGCTGCTGTACAAGATGCGGCAATTCAACCTGGATTCGCCGCGGAGGCAGCGTTCTAGTACGCCAACGCCGGTAGCACCGTCGGTTGGGGACGACTAGTTCTCCTACGGCTCCCTTCAGTTGCCGAATTCCAGAACGCAGGTTACGGTTGGTCCTTGATTGTTGCACAAGGCCACTGTAACTTATGGCGCGAAACATGGACTCTGTTTGCGACCAACCATCGACCGGACTCCTTCCATTGGCTATCCCAAAGCACTTTATCTGTTTACTTTAGAGGCTTTATCAGGGATATTTGGCGAACCAAGTACAGGTCCCCGGACGGAGCGAAGGAACATCTGTAGCCGTTGAAGAATGCGCGCCCAATTGTGGTACGGTGATTGCTGCTCTATGAACGGAGATTGCCGTGGGTGTGCCTCATTTTAGGGAAATGAGGCTGGCGTTCTGACAAAGCCCCGAGTCCGAAGCCTGCAGGCGCGAACCGAACAAGATGATTCCTGGGACGGAGGAATGAGGAATGACAGAACGTCGCACAGCCCGCCGTTACGACCTTTCTCTTCCCGTAATCATTCGCGTGCCCGTGAAGGATGCCGAGGGAAACAAGAGCGGGAAGACGCGGGATATATCCACACGGGGCGTGTATTTCACAATGGACGAGCGAGTCGAAGAGGGTTCCGAGCTTGATATCACCCTTACTCTTCCACCCGAGATTACCCAAGGCACCGAGGTGTTTGTCCGCGCTCAAGGCCGCGTGGTTCGAATCGAGAAGCGGCCTGGAGAAGACGACTTTCGGCTGGGCGTCGCCGCGGTGATCGAGCGCTACGATATCATTCGCGGAGAAGGCGCGACGCGGGCGTGATCACGCGGCCTTCCGCTGCCTGACCTCGGGCGTCTCCGCCTTGAGTTGTTCATCCCCTTTCAGCAAGTACCCATGCCTCCGATGTAAATTCCATTTACGTCAGCCGGATGTGACGCACTCCGACGAGCACGCCAGAGGCATCGCGCTCCAGTTTCAGAATCTGTGAAAATAGGCCCAGGCCGGAATTCTTCCTGATGTCCTCCGGTTTCAGATACGGGTCACCTTCGAACCAGTATTCGTCAATCCAGCGTGGCGGATAACCAGGCGCATCGGCTGTGGGGTGTATGTGCGCAGGAATTGTTCTGCCCGGATACGGGGCAGGCTTGATGGTGCGAAATTCGTACTGGCCTTGATCGTTGGTCTTCATCCAGCCGCGGATACGCGGCGGTTCGTGGAAGCTGTGTGCAGCGTTGTAGTACCCGCGAGCATCGGTGTGGTAGACGTACAGGCGAGCGCCTTTGAGCGGCGTCTTTCCGTCGGCGCCGAAAATCGTTCCGCGGACAATCAGGGGCTCTCTGGGCTCGTCGGGGGAAACCATCACTACCTTCCAGGAGGCGTTGGGGGGTCCTTCGTCGAGTACTTGTTGCGGAGTTTTGTTTTGCGGCAACGCGGCAAATACGAATTCAGAGCGAGCCGTAAAATACAACGCAGGAAGACCTCCGAGGGCAACCGAGAACGTTTTGAAAAGTTCGCGGCGTCGTAGTACCAGGCCGCGCGAATCACCTCCGAATCCTCTCATGGCATCCTCATTCAGATTTGATCTGCAAAATCTTCCATCGGAAAGAAGACGCAGGCGTAGGAGAAGTGTTAACGGGGAGCGCACGAAAGGGAGCTACTTCTTGGGGTGCTCCAAACCCCACAACTCCCACCAAAGATTCATCTGACGGGAATCGCGGTGAACGATACCTTCGCGCGTTACGCCGGGAGGAGGAGGGACCAATTGCGCCAGGCGGTCATAAATGCGGGCGCGCTCGGATTCTGGCACATGGACAAGGAGCGGGAAGAGCGAGAGCACATCTTTCTTGCGCGCCTGAGAAAGGATGAGGTTCAACGCCGCGGTTCTCGCGGCGGGGTCGCCATTACCGAAGTCGATTTCGTCGAGTGCGCTCCGGAACTGGGGTGAGACATCTTCGAAGTAAGGCGTGCCGGGTCCAACTCCAGGACGGGTTCGCGCGGCGGCGCCCGCGGGAATCAGCGCCTGGCGGTCTCCGGCGTAAAACTGCACCCAGCCAAGCGTGACACGCAACAGGCCTGCGCCGGTGCCATCAACAGTCAAGGTGTATTCGCAGCCCAAATCCACGGCGGTCGCCGAGGGCGTGTCTACATAAAACTGCCACGGCAGGGCGTTGATCCGTGCATGAAGCGCCCCGCGATCCAGCGCCAAGCCTTCCTTCTTTCCCCCGGTCTCCAGCAGTCGGACGCGGGAATTGGGTTCGATGATGACCTCGCCGATGTTGCTCACTTGAATCTGCGCACGGGAGGACTGGTCGGTCTCGAGCGCCTCACCGACGGCAATCTTTCCACTCCGTGCGATTGCTTGCGTGCCTACACGGGGCGCGCCGTCCAGGTTCGTCACCGCCCAGCCCTTTTCCTGGCGGTGTGGGTTCGGTCGAGCGACATACCAAGCACCGACCGCAACGGCGGCTGCCGCAACCGTGGTAAACACTAAGCGAGGCCAGCGCAAGAACAGCCAGCCAAAGCCACGACGCTTTGCTTCCGGGCTTTCGGGGACTACTTCGGGGAACTCCGGCGCGGAGCGCTTATGGCGGAAGCGGCCAAGGAGCTGTTCGAGATGTTCTACATCGGGATCCGGTTTCCCGGAGCGATCCCACAAATAATCATCACTCATGACCGTCTCTCATTGACTTAGCCTTTCCCTCAACAACCGCATTCCGCGATGCAGATTGACGCGCACCGACCCCTGAGCCAGGCCCGTGCGCGCGGCGATTTCCGGGCCGGTCATTCCTTCGACCAGGCGCAAAAGCAGAGTTTCGCGGTACGCTTCGGGCATTTCCTGGATGATCCGCAGGGCTACGTTCGCTTCCGCTCCGGCACTCGTGTCTCTAGCGCCCGCTCCCGGAAGCGAGCCGGGCAACTCGACCTCGTCTTTCTGGGGACCGCGGCGGTAGTAATCACGCGCGCGGTTTCGCGCAATCTGGGCCAACCATCCTCCAAAGGCCGAGGGGTTTCGGAGGGAATGGAGCTGGCGGAGCGCGGCAAGAAAGACGTCATGCACCAAATCATCCGCATCCGCCGCCGAAACGCGCGACAGCACGATCCCATGCACCATCGGCGCAAAGCGGTCATAGAGACGTCCGAAAGCGGAGCGGTCGCCTCTCCGGGCAGCGGCCACAAGGTCAGTATCGCCGCTGAGATTGATTGGCGCAGCGGGTCGCTCGCTCAAATATGCATTGCGCCCTTTCCGAAAGGAGTCTTCGGTGGTGGTTACGTATTGCTGCATCGGGGGCATGTTCGAAACACCTTTGGGTCAAACCCCCTCTCGAAGAATAGACGCCCGCCGGATAGAAGGTGTTAACAATGTTTTGATCTCCACCTCACTTTGCACGAAGAGCGTGTTTCACAGGCATGCAATCTGTGTGCTATGTTGTGGCACATAATTCTCCGTTGTCCTGCCTAGGCGTAAGGTCTTGTTTGGCATACTTCTCCGCCCAAATCATAACGGCGGGGATGCTGGAACCCAACGTGCTGGGATTCGAGGGAGTGATTCTGCAGGCCCAAACGAGGAAGGGGGCAAACGCATTGGAACGCAGCGAACACAACGCACTGCCGGGGTCGGCCGGCGAACACGCATTGCAGGAGCGCTTCAAAGTAGAGGACCGCGCTTGCGCCTTCTATGAGAACCAAATGATAGACCATCTTAACGCCACGATGCGGAACTTTATCGCAAGGCAGGAAATGGTCTTTATCTCGACAGCGGACGGGAAAGGGGAATGCGACTGCTCGTTTCGCGCCGGCTTGCCCGGATTTGTCTTTGTATTGGACGAGGAGACGCTTCTCTACCCGGAATACACGGGCAACGGCGTTCTTGCGAGCCTCGGTAATATACAGGAGAACCCGCACATCGGAATGGTATTCATTGATTTTTTCGAGAGCACCATAGGTTTGCATGTAAATGGAAAGGCAAGGATTCTTACGAATATTGAGTTGTTTCGCCGGCCAAAGCTCCCAAAGGAAATCCGCCGCGATATGGGGGTCAAGGGTGGCCGCAAGCCTCGGCTTTGGGTGCTTGTGGAGGTCGAGGAAGCTTACATCCACTGTTCCAAGCATATCCCGTTGCTAAAGAAACTCGAAAAAACCATCCATTGGGGAACTGACAATACCCTCTATAAGGGTGGGGATTACTTTCGGGCGAAGGGTTCACCGCGGCCTTGGGGGAAGCGCGCGGACAAGAACAAACCAGATGCGTCCACTCGTTAACGCTGCATAGGCGAATCTCTATGGGGGCCGGACTTAGCTCGTATTCGGCAGGAACATTACGTCGAGCCAGATAGCTTCCAACTCTCAGGAAAATTGGCCCTCAGTTGGTTGCGACGAGCGATTCCGGTTGCAAGGCATCCCGGAACCGCCTTACCATTCGGGAAAGGTTGCCTGTCCGGAGGGTACCATGAACGTTGCAGACCTGATCGCCTCCCGAAAAGAGGTGTATTCGATCAGCGAGGAAACAACAGTCCACGAGGCTGCGCGGTATCTCCGCGACAAACAGGTGAGGTCCGTGGGGGTATCGAACGCGGCTGGAAAGCTGGTCGGTGTCGTTTCCCAGAGCGATATGTCTGACAAAGTGGCTGCGGAGAACAAGTGCCCGGCCTGGATGCGTGTTACGGAGATCATGACCAAGGACCTGGTCACCGTGCCGCCGGAGATGGGGCTCGATGAATGCCTACGCCTGATGGAAATGCACGGCATCTTCCATTTGCTCGTCGTGGATGGCCGCGGCGAATTTCGCGGGATGATCTCGGTAGCGGACTTACTGCGGGTAATTGCTTCCGATCATAAGGCGCGGGCCGATATGTTCGAATCCTTCATCTTCCCCCAGCGGTAAAGCCCCGCGCGGGTTCAACGAAGCAAATCCTCGAGCTGAATGCGGGAGCCAGTCCTGGCATCGCGGTACTTTACGATGACCGGCGTATAAAGCGAAATCCCCCACTCCTTTCCCTTCTGCTGCGTGACCGGCCGGGAGCCGGGCACCACGACTGCCGCTTCGGGGATGATGAGGGGCTCGTTTTCGCCGGCGGAGTACACGGCGCCGCGCACGAGATCGTACACCGGCGTTGAACCTGTGAGAATCACGCCCGAGCCGAGAACCGCGCGGCGCTTCACCACAGCTCCTTCGTACAAGCCGCAGTTTCCGCCGACCAGGACTTCGTCTTCAACGATCACCGGCAGTGCGCCGACGGGTTCGAGGACGCCGCCGATCTGGGCCCCGGCGGAAATGTGACAGCGTTTTCCAACCTGCGCACAGCTTCCGACGAGCGCATGGGAGTCCACAAGAGTGCCCTCTCCGACGTATGCCCCGACATTGATGAACATGGGAGGCATGCAGGTCACTCCCTTCCCGACGTAACAGCCATCCCGAATGCTGGAGCCGCCGGGCACGATGCGCACGCCGCTGGCGGCAGAGAATCTCTTGACGGGAAACGTGGATTTGTCGAAGAAGGGCAGGCGGAGCGGATCAACGGAATGATCCACAATGCCGCCCATGCGGAAGCCGAGAAGAATCCCCTTCTTCACCCAACCGTTTACGCGCCAGCCGCTCTTAGAGGACGCATCGGGTTCTGCGGCACGCACTGCGCCCGAGTTCAGAGCGTCTTTGAACGACTGGAATAGGCCGAAGTGTGCCTCGGTGTAGCTCTCCGGCTTGCTGTCGAAGAGCCGCTCAATTTCTTGTTGCAGCATGGGCGCGTTCCGCGAGGCCCAGTGATTCGAGCACCGCGCGGATTTTCTCCAGATTCTCCTCTTTAGGAGGGACCAACGGCAGGCGCCAAACCGGCTCGAGGAGCCCCATCAACGCCATGGCGGCCTTCACCGGAATGGGGTTGGACTCGATGAAATTGATCTCCATGAGCGGCAAATACATTCTCTGCAACTTCCGCGCGGTTGCGAAATCGCCGCTCAAACAGGCCTGCGTGAGCCGGGTCATCTCGGCAGGGATTTCGTTCGAAGCGACGGAGATGATGCCGCGTCCGCCCAGCGCAATGAGCGGCAGGGTGACGGCGTCATCGCCCGAAAGCACGTGGAACCGCTCCGGCACTTGCTGGAGGACTGCGGCCATCTGGCCGATGTTGCCGGAGGCTTCCTTTACGCCCACGATGTTGTCGATAGCGGCGAGGCGCTTCAGCGTGGCCGGTTCGACGTTGACGCCCGTGCGGCCCTGAACGCTATAGACAACGATGGGAAGAGGCACCGCTGCGGCAATGGCCTTGTAGTGCTGAAACAATCCTTCCTGCGTCGGTTTGTTGTAATAGGGCGTGACGCTGAGAATGCCGTCCACGCCCAGCGTCTTCAGCTCCCGCGCGAGTTCAATCACTTCCGCGGTGTTGTAGCCTCCCGCCCCGCCCAGCACGGGGACCTTGCCCTTGGCTTCTTCGAGGGTGACCTCGATTACACGCAAGTATTCGGCGCGCGCTAACGTGGGACATTCGCCGGTTGTGCCGCAGGGCACCAGGAAATTAATCCCCGCATCGATTTGACGCCGCACCAGCCGGCGCAAGGCCGTCTCATCCAAGGATTGATCCCTCCGAAACGGCGTGACCAGCGCGGTCCCGCATCCGGTAAACATGGTTGCCTCCTCTTTCCTTTGTTCGAAACTCGTGCGAGCCGGCCAGTGCTTGAACTACCGGCCCGCCGCCTTTCCTTGCTCCTCCAGAATCTCCCGAAACTCGTGCACGCCTTTCTTCCCGATCACCCAGCGGGCCGCGCGGAGCGCGCCGCGCGCGAATCCTTCACGGGAACGCGCCGTGTGGCGCAGCGTAATCGTATCGGCTGCGGAATCGAATCCGATCTCGTGCGTTCCCGGATGCGCACCCGCCCGGCTGGAGCCGGCACTGACGGGACGCGTGTATCCGGCCTTCTTCATCTCCTCCACCAGCTTGAGCAGCGTTCCCGAAGGCGCATCCTTCTTTGCGGCGTGATGAATTTCCCAGGCCCAGGCGCCGTAGTCCGCCTCGGCTGCCAGGACACGCGCAGCCTCGGCGACAATCCGGAAAAAGGAATTCACACCCACCGAATAATTCGGGCTCCAAACCAATGCGATGCCGGACCTTTCGACCACGGAGCGCACGTGGCTGAGATGGTCGAGCCAGCCGGTGGTGCCGGCGACGACGTTGACGCCGAGTTCCGCGAGGCGTTCGATGTTCTGGACCGCGGCTCCCGGCACGGAGAACTCCACGGCGACGTCAATCCCATGGCACTGCGCTGCCGTCAAGCCCGCACCGTTGGCGTTGTTGGCGCGGTTGAGTTTCAGCTTCACGTCAAAGCCAAACTCCGGGGCAAGCTGCTCGATGAGCCGCCCCATTTTGCCGTAGCCGACAATCGCGAGGTTCATTTCAGTCAAACACCGCCGGATCGGGTTGCGCGAAAAACTCGTGGTGCAAAGCCTTCACCGCGCGCGGCAGGTCGGCGTCGGCCACCACGAAGCCCAGGTTCAGCAAGGACGCACCCTGCGAAATCATGCGCACATTCACGCCCTCGATCGAGCCGAACACACGCGCGGCTACGCCGGGTGTGTTGCGGATGTTGTCGCCCACCACGCAAATGATGGCCTGGCTGTTTTCCACGGTGACCTCGGAGAAAGGCCGCAGCTCGTCACAGATTTCCGGCAAGCGCTCCGGGCTGTCCACGGTCAGAGACACACTGACCTCCGAAGTGGCCAGCATGTCCACGGGCGTAGTATGACGGTCGAAGACTTCGAAGATGCGGCGCAGAAAACCGTGCGCCATCAGCATGCGCGTGGAATAAATGCTGACCGCCGTGATGCCCCGTTTGAACGCCACACACTTGAGCGCATTCTTGCACGGCACGGCTTGCGCAACGATGCGCGTTCCGGGCAGGTTCGGGCGGAGCGAGTTCAGAACGACGACGGGGATATTCTTTTCCATCGCCGGAATGACCGTGGCAGGGTGCAGCACGCGCGCTCCGAAATAAGCAAGCTCTGCAGCCTCGGCGAAAGAGATGGTCTTCACACGGTGCGCGTCAGGAACCAGAGCCGGGTCGCAGGTCATGACGCCGTCCACGTCGGTCCAGATTTGAATTTCTTCGGCGTCCACGCCGGCGCCGACCAGAGCAGCCGTGAAATCGGAGCCGCCCCGCCCGAGCGTTGTGGTTTCACCGTCCTTATTCGCGGCGATGAAGCCGCCCATGACCACCACGTTGTCCTTGGCGAGCGGAGGGAGCGCGGCCGCCACGCGCGAATAGGTTTCGGGATAGAGCGGGGTGGCATGCGTGAATTTGCGATCCGTCAAGATCAACTGCCGCGCATCTACGTGCACGCTTTCCAGGCCGCACTTGCGGAAGGCCAGCGCGACGATGCGGCTCGAGAGGCGTTCGCCAAAACTGGCGATGGCATCGAGCGACCGCGGAGTGAGCTCGCCGAGAACGGCAAGGCCTTTGGCGATTTCCGTCAGTGCCTGGAAATGTTCGTCGATGACGCGGTCCATTTCCGGATGGTCCGCCGGTAAAGAAACGGCGCGGCCTTCGCGCCGGTGGAATTCCCTTAGCGCGCAAAGATTCCGGAGGGCCCGCTCGCGCTGGCCACGGGCCGCGTTACGGCCAATCTCGATGAGTTGATCGGTGGTGTCGCCCATCGCGGACACGATGACGATGGGATGGCCGCAGTGCCGGGCCTGAACAATCGAGACCACGCGTTCGATGGCGGCGGCCGACCCCACGGACGTGCCTCCGAATTTCATTACGATCATCGGCAGAAGAGTCCTTCCGAGTGCATAAGTTCGGCATTCAACACCGCCGCACCGGCGGCGCCGCGAATGGCATTGTGACCCAGGGCCACAAACTTCCAATGCAGCACCGGGCAAGGGCGAAGGCGTCCCGCAGAAACCACCATGCCATTTCCTCGCCCGGCGTCGCGCCGCGGCTGCGGGCGGTCGCATTGCGGCAAGTAGATCAGGGGACGCTCGGGGGCGCTTGGCAATTTGCGCTGTTGCGGGAGACTTGTGAACGTCTCGAGGGCTGCGCGCACCTCGTTCTCTGCGGGCTTGGAAGCGAATTCTACAGAGATGGTTACCGTATGGCCGTCGAGCACCGGCACGCGATTGCAGTGTGCGCTGACTTTGGCAGACAACGGCGTGATGCCATCTCCATTCAACTCGCCGAGGATCTTTTGTGTCTCCTGCTCCATTTTTTCTTCTTCGCCACCAATGAAAGGAATCACGTTGCCGTTGATGTCGATGCTCGGCACTCCCGGAAAGCCCGCACCCGAGAGGGCCTGCATCGTGGTGGCAAGCACGCGAGTGATTCCGAAGCGGCGCAGCGGAGCCAGCGCCATGGCCAGCACCACAGTAGAACAGTTTGGATTCGTGACAATCTGGCCGCTCCAGCCACGCTGGCGCTTCTGAAGCGGGAGCAGCCCGAGGTGCCCGGGATTTACCTCCGGCACCAGCAGGGGAACGTCGGGATCCATGCGGTGATTCCGCGCATTGGAAATCACCGAGTGCCCAGCCTCCGCAAACCCCTGCTCGATTTCCATGGCCACGCCTGCATCCAACGCCGAGAAAAGAATCTGCGGGGCGGAGCCCGGCTTGCATTCTTCTACCGGCAGGCCGGCGAGCGCCTCCGGCATATCTCCATCGAGCCGCCAACTCGTTGCTTCGCGGTAGCTCTTGCTTGCCGATCGGCCGCTTGCGCCGAGCCATTTCACTTCAAACCACGGATGGCCTTGCAAAAAACGAATGAAGTGCTGGCCCACCATTCCCGTGGCGCCGAGGATTCCGACTTCCATTTTCTTTGCGGACATGGTTCTACCTTAGAAAAACTCTATTCATGCAGACGCGGAAAGCCGCGTCACCATCTTGCGGTACAGCTCCGCGGCGTCGAGGAGCTGGCGCTTCGGCACGCGCTCTTCGGCAGTGTGAGCAAGATCGATGCTCCCCGGCCCAACCAGGAAGGGCTTGCCCCACGCCGCACCGAGGATAGGAATGTCCGTGGTGTACGCGACAACGGTGGTGGGCAAGCCGTCGAACGCGCCGAGACGCGCTGCGGGAGTGTGCAAGACTTCTCTCAGTTCTGCGCGGCCGGCAGCCGCGCGGCTCATGGCCGCACGAATCGGAGCGGCGTCAGCCACCAATCGAAACATGATCTCGGCCCGCGCCAGGTCAGGAATGACATTGGGCGCATGGCCACCGGAAATCGTGCCGATGTTGAGCGTGCTGCGGCCCAGGACGGCATCCTCCGGCAACGGAATCTGGCGGATCGCGCCGAGTGCATCGAGGAGTTTTTCGATGGCCGACTCACCCAGTTCCGGGTAGGCGGAGTGCGCCGTCCGTCCGCGCGCGGTGATTTCATACCGCAGCGCGCCCTTGGCGCCTACCGCCACCTTGTTTTCCGTGGGTTCCCCGTTGATCAGATAGCGTGATCCCCGCGGCTGCTTTGCCGCGGCAAGCGCTCCCGCGCTATTGCGCTCTTCCCCCACGACAAAGAGCAGCGCAAAATTCCGCGCGCCTTCTTCAAGCAGCCGCTCGGCGGCAGCGATCATCGCGCCCATGATTCCCTTGGCATCGCAAGAGCCCCGTCCCCAGATGTGCTCCTCGTCCACGCGCGACGCCAGAAACGGGGGCACGGTGTCCATGTGAGTCGAAAGCGTCACCGTCGGCTCTCCCCACCTGGCAAAGACGTTAAAACGTCCCGGCTCCACGTCCATTCGCTCGGCGCGGCCCGCGTAGCGCACCGCGAGCTTGGAAAGGTGGTCGAACAGGAACTCGCCTACCTTTGCTTCGTTGCCTGAGATCGACTCGATGTCAATCAATCTGCGAATCAGCTCAAAGAGTTCCATGGATTCCCATCATCGGAGGAAGCAGCGAGAGAGGAAGGAATCGGGCGGGACAGACTCGAATCTCTTCTTTTCTCGATAGCGCTCCATCCGGTACCCGGATGACAGTGGGTGGGTATTAACCGCGCCCCCCAACCGCCGGCGGTGTTCAGCTCCCGCGGCGATTTCGGCGGATGCTTCTCAAAAGGCCCCGTTCACCTGAGCCTCCGAAGCTGCTCGGAACACCGGGTCAGGTTACTAATGGCCCCCGCGCCTCTACCAAGACTTCAAAAGTTTACTGCGAACAAGCAACGCGCAAAACCAAACTCCGCTACGAAGCCTATACTATTATATTATACATAACAACAATCCCGCCTACCTAGCGCCAATCCGAACTGGCCCTTCCCAAACGGACGCACGGTCCATGCTAGAGCACTCCTGCGACCAAACAGGGCTACATTGTGCAGAAGCAAAGCGCATCGAAGCGACTAAGAACCGTGACGGAGCCCACTGCCACCAAGAAATCCAGCGTAGTCCACATCATGTCGGGCACAGCCAAGAAGTTGTCAACAACTTGTTTCCGCAAACAGAGAGCATCCTGAAATTCCCTTCCCAGACAGTGAAAACATGTTCCTGCGAGCCGTAGCAGGAACTGCGGAAAAAGTTTCCTTTCTCTTGCATGAGCACAGAATTAAACCGATTGACGGTGAGTCTCCTATGAACCTCGATGTCTGAAATTATGCCAATTCAATAACGAAACAGAACACGGATTTGGCGATGGGAGTGCTAATAGGTTGAGGGCACAGGTATTGAGCCGTTGGCCGATTAACTGAACATTGGAAGTGAGATCGAAGATGTGCAGCACTTCAACCTGCATGCCGACGCAGGGTTTGCCTCCCGACCAGATGCTGTTTGGCTCCTCCCGAGCGATGGATGACCTTCGGAAGAAGGTCCAGAAGATAGCCAGCGCTAGTGTTCCCGTTTTGATTCTGGGAGAGAGCGGGACGGGTAAGGAGAGCCTGGCGAAGTGGCTCCATCGATCCTCTCCGTGGGCGCCGGGACCGTTCGTCAAAGTGAGTTGCCCGGCGATTCCCATTACCTTGTTCGAGAGCGAATTATTCGGGTACGAGAGAGGGTCATTCTCGGGAGCCACCGAGAGCAAGCCAGGCCGGTTGGAATTGGCCGATTGCGGCACTCTGTTTTTGGACCAGATTCATGACTTGGATCCATCGGCGCAGGCCAAACTCCTTCAGATCCTGCAAGACGGCCAATTCTGCCGAATCGGAGGACTAGAAGACCGTCGCGTAGGCGTGCGCCTGATATCCGCGTCGAATCGTCGCCTGGATGAGGAGATTCAAGCAGGGCGATTCCGACAGGATCTCTTCTATCGAATCGACGTTTTAAGGATTGAGCTCCCGCCCTTGCGCAAGAGGGCTGAGGATATCCCTGCGCTGGCTGTCTATTTCGTCGAGCACTACAGGAAACTCTTTGAGCGAGATACGCCCGTGCTCTCCCCGAGCCTTCTTGCTTTGCTCCGGGACTGTGACTGGCCTGGAAACATTCGCGAGTTGGAGAATCTCATCAAGCGGTACGTGATTCTCGGTTCCGTTGACGTGATCACGGAGGACCTGCGGCACCGCCGAAATCACGAGGCAGAGTCGCCGGCGCCAATGGATGGCTTTCTGTCTCTTAAAATAGCGACGAAGAACGCCGTTCGAGACTTGGAACGCAACATGATTATCGAGACGTTGCAGTCCACGAACTGGAATCGGAGAATGACCGCCAAGATTCTAAACATCAGTTACCGCGCCTTGTTGTACAAGATGCGCCAAGCCGGGTTGCCCGCCAGGCATTCGGCTAGTGTACAGATGGAGGAACCTTTGATTGCTACGACGCATCCTCCTTTGTCAGAACATCTGGAAGACAAGCCATAGGCGATAGTTCAGTTCGTCGACGATGTGCCAATGATTCCTCCCCCACCATCCCGAACCCACCGAACTTGAACCGTCGACTTCTCCGTCGTCCAGGCGCGTGAAGGCACTTTTGTGCCTCGGGCAACTCCATCGCTCCGACATCCGAGTATTTCCACAGGTCCTTGTTTTCACTCAAGGTTTGGTGTAAGAGTTGGCGCGCCCGGACACTCTGCGGCGTAGTCTTCAAGTTAGATTTTGACGGGCGGCAGTACTCCGGGCCCAACCTTACGAGAGGCTTTCTCGCGGTCAGGTTCGGTACCTGAACCTTTATTGTCCGGCAGGCCAGTGGCAAGCCTGCGGGGTGGAGTCTACCCTTTAGAGGAGAGTGGATCGGGGGACTTTGACTTGGGGCAAAGTCGGTTCTTCTGAGGGAGAGGCCAATGGCAAGGCGATGGGTGGGTTCGGAGAGAGGGTGGAGCAGTGCGGTGGTGCTGTTGAGTGCCATGCTGTGGGTGTGGGGTACCGCCG
>DASQHY010000088.1:0-6814 GCA_035631855.1 Candidatus Acidiferrales bacterium | reverse complement strand
TCCCAGCCAGCGCAAACGTACCGGTATCCTGACATGCGCGCGCCGGTGCTGGCGTTGCTCGGTAGGCATGACAGTCTCCACCGGGAGAGCGCGGGGTAACTAAAATATTATGCCCAGGAGTTCTCCAGGTCAAAGAGAATCGAAACAACCTTGGGCGCGAGCCTGCCGGTGTCTCCCGGGAAATACAGCGGTTGTCGATTGCGCCGCCAGCGTACAATGCGTCTTGCGGCCGTTTCCTTCCGCACGACCTGGATGCAATTTTTGTGCGCATTCCATGACACCCATTCCGGCATCGCTCCCGACTCCTGAACTGGCGCTGCTCCTGGAGTGCGCGCGGCCGCGCCTGGACGAAGGCGCCAGCGTGCGTATCCGCGCGCTGGCTGCAGGTCCGCTGGATTGGGAACTTCTGCACGCTCTGGCGGTCGAGCATGGAGTCTTTCCTCTTCTCAGTTTGCATCTTCGTGATGTCGCGGGAAACATCCTGCCGTCCGATTCCCTTGCCAAAATGAGCGAGCTCTCCAGGAGCCACTCCATTTTATGTCTCTCATTTGTCGCCGAGTTGTTCCACATTCTGGAACTCTTCCGCGTCGCGGGCATTTCAGCCGTGCCATACAAGGGGCCGGTCCTTGCCGCGCAGGCCTACGGAGATCCCGCGCTCCGGGTGTTCTCCGATCTGGACCTGATTCTCCGCCACAGCGATGTGGCGCGTGCCTGCGGACTTCTCGCTGAACAAGGTTATCAATCGCAGATTCCCCTCGCGGCTGTTTCCGCCGGAAGGGTCCCTGGACAATTTCCGTTTGTGCGCCCAGGCTCGCGGGTCCATGTGGAGTTGCACACCGAGCGAACCCTTCGGTATTTCCCGCGCCGCCTCAATCTGGAGGAGATGCTGCGCCGCCTTCAAAGCATTTCGGTGAACGGGCGTGAAGTGTTGACGTTTTCGGCGGAAGACACTCTCTCGCTTCTTTGCGTTCATGGCTCGAAACACTTCTGGGAACGCCTGATGTGGATTGCCGACATCGCCGCCCTGGTTCAGCAGCCGCAAGGTATGAACTGGCAACTCTGCGTGGCGCAGGCCGGTCTGCTGGGCGCCCGGCGAATGGTCCACCTGGGGGTATTGCTTGCGGAGAACCTGCTTCAAGCCTCTCTGCCGGAAACGGTGAAGTCTCAGGTGCATGCAGACCGCGGCGCCGTGGCACTGGCGAGCCAAGTCCAGCGCAGATATCTTGCCGGCGACCGCGCGATCCCCAGAATCTTCGAACGAATGCAGTTTCGCGTTCGCATGAGAGGTGCGATCGTGCCGGGGACAGCATACTTGCTGCGGCTGGCGACAGCCCCGACCGAAGAAGATTGGGCCAGCGCTCCGCCGCGCCGCCCGTTCTCTTTCCTCCAGAGGGTTCTGCGGCCTTTTCGTCTGGTGCGCAAGTACGGTCTCGGGCGCAAGCGCACCGGGGACCTCGACTGAACCTTGCACGCCCTTGCCTTTCCTGTCGGCTCGCCCTCAGCCCGCCAATCCACCCAAAAAAGAAGGGCCCGGGATTTCTCCCGGGCCCTGGCAGGTTGCGGTCGTCCTTCCGTCAAATGTCGTTAAATGTTCGTTCTGCGGGAGACCAGCCGCCGCGCCTTCGGAGTTTGCGGCCGTTCGAGTTCCACTTTCACGGTCGTCTCTTTGCGGTCGCGTAGCAAGCCGATGTTCACGGTCGCCTTCTCCGCTTTGTCGGTTCCTTCGCCCAGCTTGTGGCTCATTTTTTCGTGCAAGTCGCCCACGGTTCTCACGCGTTCGCCATCCACCTTGATGATGACGTCCCCAGCTTTGATCCCGGCTTTTTCGGCAGGGGAACCGCTGTTCACCTCGCGGACCAGCACGCCCTCGCCGTCGGGCGCCCCGAAGTACGACCCGAGTTGGCCGCTCAAATCATCGGCGGAGATGCCCAGCATCGGACGGCGCGAAAAGAAGACCCCGTCGTTCCATTCGAACCGCGGAATCTCCACCCTGGGCATCCGTGGCATCTCGATCCTCCAGCCTTCCCGCGGTATCGCGGTCAGCGCATGGCGGCTCTCGCTCTTGCCGAGCGTGGCGCTAATGGTTTGCGAGCGTCCTTCGCGCCACACCGTCAACTGCACGGCCCGCCCAGAAGGAGTTTCGTGAATCATCCTCCGGAACTGTGCGGTGCCCTCCACGTGCTGTCCGTTGAATTCGGTGACCACGTCATTTGCCTTCAAACCCGCCTTGGCCGCAGGGCTGTCCGGAACAATCTCGGTAAGCAGCACGCCGCGCTCAGCGGGAAGCTTCAATTCCTTGGCCTTTTCCCCGCTCACCTCGGCGGTCTCCACGCCCAGCCAGCTCGCGCCGTCATCTAGCGTGAAGACCTGCGTCTCCTGCGAAGTTTCGTCGGCGTCGACAACGTCCTGGCTGTCGGCTTCATCTTCCAACAAAGCAAGTTTTTCCCGGAGGTTCGCCATCTCCTCATCCCGGGCGGCTTGCCTCACCGCCTGCTCGACCTCTGCTCGCAGTGCGCGCTTGGTGCTGGCGGAGTTCCGCTCAGGCTCCTGCCAGGCCGCGGACAGGCCCGGCAGAGCTGCCAGTGTGATCGCGAGCACGGCCAGCCCGCCTGCCATGACTATGATTCGCTTGCTCATCTGTGTTTCTCCTTTGTGCGGGCCCTTCAAACTGTGGGCCGCGTTGCGACCACTCGAATCCCACCATTCACCGTCCGAACTCGGATAGGGCCGCCCCCTTGGCCCAGCGTTCCGTGAATTTCTCGCGGGCCGAACGTGCCCTCCAGCGTCACCGGAATATCGGAGCGAAAGTCGCCGTTCAGCGTCGTGACGTCGATGGCGCCTCCTGCTCCCGGAGGCACGCCGATCATCACCGACCCGTTCACGGTCTCCGCGTTGAGCGAGCTCTGTTTGTCAAAGCGGTTGAGTTCCAGGCGCAGATTGCCGTTCGTGGTGTGCGCGCTGATGCGCCCCGCGCTGTCAAAGAGCTCGACGTTCCCGTTGACCGTGCGCAGCTCGCCCGCGTTGCTGATGCCGGTCACGTGCAGCCCGCCGTTTACCGTGGCCACTCGCCGCACCTGGGCGTCGCGCGGCACGCGAATCCGGTATTCCACCGCCACTTCCACGCCTTCGTCATGCGGATAGCGAGTCACCACGGAAACCGCGTCCGGCCGCGCGCTGACTTCGATGCTCACGCGGCCCAGGTCACGCGGGTTGCGCTTCGCCGACTTCACCGCATGGATTTCCACTTCTTTGCGGTCCCATCCGCTGATCTCCACCGATCCGTTCACATTTTGCAATTCAAAGCTGCCGCCCGCTTGCAGCTCCACGGTGCGGTCGAACACCTCGTCGAAGCCTGCTCGCGCGGGCGTTGCCAGCAGGGAAGAAACCACTAGGACAAACAAGCCTGGAAGGACTCGAAGGATTGTTTTGTTCATCGTCCGTGCCTCCGTCGTCAAAGTGTGCTCGGGCCGAATCAAACCTTCTCAGTGAAGCTCAAACTGGAAAGCCACCGTCGAAATCACATTCACCGGTTTGCCGTCCACGACGACCGGATGATAGCGCCACTGCTTTACGGCGGAGGCCGCAGCCTCGCGAAGCACCGGTGACCCTTCCAGCGCTTTTCGAACCTGCACCGTCCCGTCCTTGTTGACCTGAATTTCCAGCCGCACGGTTCCTTCAATCCCGGCGCGCCGCGCGAGGTCGGGATACGCGGGTTTCACCACGGTGATCACCCGCTTCGACAACTCATCCGCGTCCAAACGGATGCTGTCCCAGATGACCACCTCGAGTTTGCGGCCCCATCCCTCCAGCCGGCTTTCCGCCGGCGCCGCCTCGGCGGCATTCCACGGCTGGACCTGCCAGCCCTGTGCTTCCGGTGGGACCTGAGCCTGCGGAGGATCGGGAACCTCGCCTTGTTCGATCGCGTGCCGCAGGAGCGTCAGCCGCTGCTGGAGCAGCACTTTCTGCCGTTCCAGACGCCCCTTTTGCTGTCGCACCAGGAGTTGCTGCAGCTCTGGGTCGGCGTCAAAGTACTGCACGCGGATGTTGCCGGAAATGGTCTTCAACCGCAGCAACTCGCCGCCCCCGTTGAGCACGCCCTCGGCGCGAACCGAATTTGCGCCGCGCTGCCCGACGCTGGCCGCATAGGAGATCTTGAGCGGAAGGGAAGGGTCCGCATCGATGTGATGGTCGCCTGCCGCTTCAATCGTGGCTTCAATGTTGGCCGCCAGTTCGCGTGGCAGGAATACGATGATGTCGCCCTGTCCGGATTCGAGCTGCGAAGCGCCGAGCAGCCGCACCACGTGTGCCCCCGGTGCCGCGGGCGCCTCCTTTGGATTGATCCACGCGGTGATCGTGCCGGACCCGGTGGCGGCGCGCACGGCCCCCTGCACGCGCGTTAGGCAGATGCTTCCGTCGCTGGTTTGCAACTCGATCGGTCCGGCAACGTGCAGGATGCGGATGCCTCCGCCACCGGTATGCGCGCGCACCGAACCGGAGGCTTCGCCAAAATCAATCTGACCGCCGGCAGTCGTAACACTCACGCTTCCCCCGGCCTGTTGCACGGAAATATTTCCCCCGCCGGTTTCGAGTTCCGTCTTGCCGACGATGTTTCCCGCGCGGATGTGGCCCCCGCCGCTGCGCAGGACCGCGTCACCGCTGACGTTTCCCGCGCTGATGTGGCCTCCCGCCGTAATCGCACGCAGATCGCCGGCCACGTCCAGAACCCCGATGTGCCCGCCGTACTTGGATTCCAGCCGCGCCTCGATCTTTTCTCCGCTGCCGCTGGGATAGGAAATCGTACGCGCGCCGGTTACGCCGATGCGCCCGGCTGCGATATTGCCGCCGTAGGTCAACAGGCTGACCGAGCCATTGATGTCGTCGGTGGCGATGTCTCCCGCGTGCGTTTGGACGTCGAGGCTATAGTTGAACGGCACGCTGACCTCGAACGCCACCGCAATCCGCGGCGAATCGGCTCCCGCATTGCTCATCCTTCCATCGCGCAACGCGGCTTTGGGCATTTCTCCCGTGAGGAACACTCCCGCGGATGTGCTCCGCACCGACAGCACGTATTGTCTGAGGAGTTCCTTAGCCTTTGGCGTGCGCGCCTCGGTTTCGATGCGCACCTTATAGCTCACTTGAGCCTTCCCCGCCGGGGGATGCACAGTCCGAATGCTGACGTTTCCTTGGTCGGCCACCAGGCGCAGGCGCAACCCTTCGCGAGTCGGCATGGTGCCGTCGCGCTCTTCGCTGACGCGCGGAATTCGCGCTGCTCCCGCGTGCCGGCCCTGTCCGGCGCGCGGCGGAAATTTCGCGGAGGCCCCCGGGGAAAGCAACACCGCGGCAACCGCCAGCGCCGCGGCTGCTTCAGCGTGGAAACACAGGAGCCTCAACGTTTCGGCCAACCCATGGTGAAGGAGGTTCTTCATCGCTTGCAATGCAGTGCCGATCGTGCAATCTCAGTGCGACTCTCGCGGACCAAGTTGGCGCAGCGCGGTTGCGCACTGCATGCGCACGTAGTGGTTCGTATCTTTGCGCACCAGGTCCTGCAAGACGCGCTCCACGTGCTGCACATCCGGGGCGGCTTCTGCTTCCTGCGGCTGCTGCAGTGCCCGGACCAGTGTATTGATGGCCTCCACGCGCACACCCGGATTTGTGTCGTTCAGCAGCGCTTCGAGCAGCGTTTCGCGGACCGTCTCGTCCAGTGCCGTGCCGGAAAGCGCTTCGAGCGCGCGCAGCCGCACCGCCGGGTTGCGGTCCTTGCGCACCGCCAGGCACAGCGCCTTGCGCACGTCCTTGTCCGAGGAGTGCGTGCGCAGCGCGTCCAGACAGTCCAGCCGCAGCCCTTCATCGTATTTCTGGCTGTTCTGAATCACGTAGGTCAGAGCGTGCCGGACGTCGCTGTCGTCCAGGCTTCCTTCCAGCACAAACGGTTTCGCAGACGTGAAGCGCATTTCCACCGTTCCGGAGCCGCTTCCGTTCGGCGAAGGTGTCAGGCTGATTCCGGCGACGTCCATGTTGGCCAAGTCCTGCTCGGTCAGGGAAGGAGTGGCCGAAACTCTCAAGACAGGCTGCTCGGCTCGTTTGGCCACTTGCGCCCGATACCCCTGGTACCATTGTGGCGCCATCACCCCAAACGCCGCGCCCGTAAATACCAGCAGGGCGGTGCCCAGAGCCGGGTGTGCCACTAATTGCCGTGAGACCCAGCCAAACAGGCGCAGCCCCCGCAAGGCCCCCGCAAAATTCCGCGAAGACTTCGCCGAGGCTTCCAGGTCATCGAGCGCTTCTTCCAACTCGCTCCGGCATCGCGACAGCAGCAATCCGCCCGGGTCGAGCTGCTCGGCAGACGCTTCGCCGGCTGCCACGAATTCCTGGAGCTTCTTTTCCCGCGCTAGCGCCGCGGAGCAGTTCGCGCAGCCGCGGAGGTGTGCTTCCACGGCGCCGTGCTCAAACTCGCTCAGCTCCTCGCAAACATAGAACAACAGCAGCGGCGCAACGTCCGTGCAGGTCCAAGATGTGTTGCCCGCAGGACGCATAGGCCCTTCAAATTGTCCTTTGTCGCTCACAGTAACCCTTCCAGTTGCGTGCGCAGTTTCCGCGTGGCGCGGAACAGCGAATTCTTCACCGTCTCTTCCGTGGTCCCCAGGGCGTCGCCGATGGCCCGGAGCTTCAATCCGTGGTAGTGCTTCATCTCGAATACCACGCGCTCCCGCGGCGAAAGCCGTTTCATGGCCACGGCAATGCGTGCGCCGATTTCCTTCCCCATTAGCCGCCGCTCTGGATCCGCCGACGCGCGCTCCTCGTGCTGCCGCTCGAA
>DASQHY010000087.1:0-2833 GCA_035631855.1 Candidatus Acidiferrales bacterium | reverse complement strand
CGAAGCTGAAAAGGTGATTGCCGCTCTCAACGGCAAGGATTTTCTAGGCCGCGCACTGGTGGTCAACGAAGCCCGTCCCCAGCGTGAAGGTGGTGGCGGCGGAGGCGGCGGTGGTCGTGGCGGTCACGGCGGCGGAGGCGGTGGTGGCCGCGGCGGTCACGGTGGTGGCGGAGGCGGCGGCCGTGGGGGCGGCGGTGGTGGCCGTGGCGGATACGGCGGCGGCCGCGATCGCGACCGCTAGTTTCCTTCTGCAAATAGATTTCTCTACCTCGCGGGCAGTTGGACTCGCAGCTGGTTACTGTGTTTCCCAGCAGGCGACCGCTCATTGGACTTGCGCCAATGAGGTGAAGAAGACGCGATGACCTTCACGTGTCCCAATTGCGGATCAAGATTTGCGCCTAATAAGCTGCGGGTGGATTGGCGTTCCGCAGGACGTTCGGAATGTCCAGAGTGCGGCATAGGTTTACGAGACTCACCTCCTTACCCCCTGATTATCTTGTGGGGATCATTTCCAATCCTATGTTTTTTCTTGGTGAAAAAGGGAATTCAAGGAGGATTATTCTTCTCTGCAAGATTGGTCCTGATATGGTTTTTCGGGAGCATGGTTTTCAGTGCTCTGCTGGCGCGAATTAAGCCTCCAAAGCTGAAGTTGGCATCGCGTAAGGAAGATAAGGACGCGCCCATCGAGCTATTTGGGAAACGACGACAGTAGCTTTCACGTTGCCTTACTCACGCAACTGCGCCGCGCTGCCTTTCTGCGGCTGCATTGTCGGAAGACTTCGCCGCACGCGCGACTGGCTGCGGCTCTTCCGCTTCCACCTGCCCGCCACGGCAACGGAAACGTTCAAGCGTGGTTCCACGAATTCCCTGCGTCACCAACTCCTCGATATCGAGTTTCGCTTCCGCCTCGGCAAGTTCCTCGGCGCTGGCGCAAAGCGCTGGCGTACGCGGCATAAACACGGGGCAACAATCATGAAATGGCTCTGAGGAGATATCGTAGGTCCCGATCTTGCGCGCCGTGGCCATGATGTCCATCTTGTCCGTGCCAATCAGCGGACGGAACACCACCATGCGCGACGCGGCGTCCACCGCCACCAGATTCCGCAAAGTTTGCGACGCCACCTGCCCCAGGCTGTCGCCCGTCACGAGCGCCAACGCGCGCGCGTGCCCCGCCAGCACTTGCGCGATGCGCAGCATCATCCGTCGGTAGAGTAGCACCCGGTAATTTTCCGGCGCGTATCGCACGATCTCGCGCTGGATGCCCTCGAACGGGACGCGGTAGAGCTTGGCGTGAAATTGATACGGCACCAACTGCCGCACGAGGCCGGTGGCCACGTGCAGCGACGATTCACCCGGCTGCGCTCCGGTGCCGTAAAAATGCGCGAAGCTCACGTGCGCCCCGCGCTTCATCATGTGATACGCGGCCACCGCCGAATCGTACCCGCCCGAAAGCAGGCACATGATTCGTCCCGCCGTGTTCGCCGGCAAACCGCCCACACCCGGAATTCTTCGCGCGTACACCAGCGCCGGCCCCGGCGTAATCTCGATGTGGCAGGTCAGCTCCGGATCATTCAATTGCACGCGGACATCGCGGCCCTGCGCCCGCAGCTTGTCCAACAGGTGCCTCCCCACAACCGTCGCAATCTCCATCGTCGGGTGCGGAAAAGTCTTGTCGCTGCGCTTGGCCCGCACGGCAAAATTCGAAAATCGAAGCGGCTCGATTTCCTCCCACGCCGCCCGGCACAGCGCGTCCATGTCGCGCTCGACGGGCCTCGCCACCGCGTAGAACGCGACTCCGAGCACCCGCTCCACGCGCGCCGTTGCTTCCGCGAGAGAAGCTCCATCGCCCAAGCGGACCACGAACCTGTCCCCGGGCTGCTCGATGCGCTCGACGGGAACTCCCTGCAACGCCTGGCGCAGTGCGGTGAACAGTTTTCCAAGAAAGAATCTGCGGTTGCGGCCCTTGAGCCACAATTCGTGGTAATGCACTACGATCACAGGATTACTCATGATATTTTTGCGGAATTCACACGCTCTAGTA
Organism: Candidatus Acidiferrales bacterium; assembly: GCA_035631855.1. Taxonomy (GTDB): domain Bacteria; phylum Acidobacteriota; class Terriglobia; order Acidiferrales; family UBA7541; genus DASQHY01. Next base: position 792 of record DASQHY010000087.1, on the reverse strand, counting down.
ACTTCCCGAAAGTATAGCAGTAGCGTGCGCACCCGTGTAGTCAGTACCGCTGCCGCCTCCTTTGGGTGGCCGCGGCCGCGTGCGTAAATGGCGATAACTCAAAGGATACAGCCCATTTTCAAGCGCGACTTTCCACTACACTCGGGGTTAGAATCTGCCTCGCTCCTGTCCCCGGAGCGGGCCTGGTCAAATTGACCGCCTGGCGCTGATCTCGATGCTACCCAAAGCGCCGAGCCTGCATCCAATGACTTGCAACCGGGGCGTGCGGGAGGACACCATGTGGAACCGGCGAGACTGGGACGACTTCTTCGACATCGTGCGCAAGCGCTGGCACAACCATCGCCCGCTGCGTCCGGTGGATCTCTCGCGCCGCAACCGCCTCTCGCCGACCGAGGGCTACAGCCTCGCCGAATTGGACGACGCCGGCCTGAGCATCGAGCAAGCCGAGAATCTCGGCCTGCCCGTGGATGCTGGCCGCGTTGGCTCCTACGGGCCCAACGTTTCCGCCCTGCGCGAGTTCATCCGCGCCACCCGCTCGCGATTTTGACAATCCGACGAGGATTGTCGTCCTGAGGGAGTAACGCGACCGAGGCATGTCTCTTTCTTAGGCTCGCGCCGCTCGCGGTTTTCTGCCCGCAGCAACATTTTGAGCCTTGCGTCCACGCGTTTTTTTCTCCCGCGCTTTCGCCACCGGCAGATGAATCGGATTCCCTGCCAGCACGCGGATGAATTCCTCCACATACGCCGGCGCCGACTTGCTTTTCAACTGCGCCACGCTCCACTCCCGATAGA
>DASQHY010000086.1:0-14984 GCA_035631855.1 Candidatus Acidiferrales bacterium | reverse complement strand
TTCGGCGCCAGCTTTTGCACCAACTCGGCGATCGAATAAATGGATTCCACGCGGTTGTGGATAAAGAAAACCTGTCCCTTTCGCGCCAGCTCCTCCTGGACGGCGCGCTGAATCAGGCTTTCCTGAAACGGCGCGACGACCGTTTGAATCGCCAGCCGGTCCTTCGGTGGAGTCTCGATGACCGACATATCGCGCAGCCCGGCGAGCGACATGTGCAGGGTTCGCGGGATGGGCGTGGCGGAAAGCGCCAGCGCGTCCACGTCTTTCTTCAATTCCTTCAAGCGCTCTTTGTGCGCCACGCCGAAGCGCTGCTCCTCATCCACGATGAGGAGTCCCAGGTCGTGGAAGCGGACGTCGCGCGACAGCAGCCGGTGCGTGCCAATGACGATGTCCACTTTGCCCGCTTCGAGATCCAGCAGGATCTGCTTCTGCTCGCGCGGGCTGCGGAACCGGCTGAGCATTTCGATGCGCATGGGAAACGCCGCGAAGCGGTGCCGGAACGTTTCGTAGTGCTGAAAGACGAGAACCGTGGTCGGGGCCAGCACGGCCGCTTGCTTGGAATCGGCCACGGCCTTGAATGCCGCACGCATGGCCACTTCCGTCTTGCCGTACCCCACGTCGCCGCAAAGCAGGCGATCCATGGGCAGCGCGCGTTCCATGTCGCGTTTGATGTCGGAAATCGCCGTGGTCTGATCGGGAGTTTCGTCGAACTCGAACCCATCCTCAAACTCGCGCTGCCAGGCAGTATCCGGGGAGAAGGCCACTCCTCCGCTGGCTTTCCTCGCGGCATACAGGCGGAGCAGTTGGTCCGCCATATCTTGCAGCGATTTTCGAACGCGCGCCTTGCGCGCCGCCCAGGCCGTGCCGCCCAGGCGGTCCAACGCGGGGGCTTCGCCCTCCATGGCCCGGTAGTTCTGCACCAAGTCGAGCCGCTCCAACGGCACGTACAGCCGCGCGTCTTCGGCGTAGCGCAGCAGCATGAATTCGCCCCGCGCCCCCTCGGATTCGAGATTGCGCAGACCTTCGAACTGCCCGATCCCGTGGTCCACGTGGACCACATAGTCCCCCGCCTTGAGTTCGGAAAAATCGCTGAAGAAGCCCGCCGTTTTCGGCCGCCGCTTGGGCCGGTCGCTCGCCGGAAGAACTTCAAACAAATCCGCCGTCCCGTAAAGGACCAGTTGACAGTCGCGAAAAACCACGCCTTCACTGAGCGGGGCTCGAGTCAACACCAGCGCGGAAACGCTCCCGGCCGTGGAATCTTCCGCCAGACGCACGCCCGTTGCCGTGTCTTCCAACTCGCCGAGCAGGTACGGCAGCTCGTACTCCCGGCACAAATCGGTCAGGCGTTCCAGTTCGCCGATGCTTCCTGCCGAGGCCATCACTTGCTCGCCCGCCGCCAGCCGCGCACGGACTTCCGCCATAAACGGCGGTACGTTCCCGTGGAAGCGCGTCGTCGGTTGAGTAGACAGTTCCTCTCCGTTCGCCGCCGCGTGCCGGAGAGATAAGCGCTCCAGGCGCAGCCGCTGCTGCCCGGCGAGCGCTTCGCTCCATTCCTCTTGGGAAAGAAACAACTCGGCCGTGTCCACCGCCCGCGTAGAATCTTCGCCGTCTCGAGAAAGACGCAAGAAAAAGTCTGCCGCCGCTTCGTCCAAGGCGTCCGACTCATCCAGGACCACGAGGGGCCGGCCCGCGCCGGCGGGAAGCTGAAACAAATCGTTTCCGCCGGACTCCAGCCGCGCGGCTTCGAATTCCCATCCGGGGAGCGCCCCCGCTTCGCGCAGTTCGGTCTCGGAGGAATCCGGCGCGCCGCGCGCGTACACGCGCTCGAGGATTTCTCGGCGGCGCGGGAATTCCGTCAACGGCAGCAGCGTGGTGCGCACCACCGGAGCCACGGACCGCTGCGTCGCCGGGTCGTATTCCCGCAGTGATTCCACCGTGTCGCCCAAAAGCTCCACGCGCACTGGCCGCACCGTCTCCGGCGGGAAAATATCCACGATCCCGCCGCGCGCGGCGAACTGCCCCGGCATATCCGCGGTCTCCACTCGCTCATAGCCTACGGCGATGAGATGACCGAGCAGTTCGTCGAACGCGACGTCTGCATCCGGCTCGAGAGTCCGGCCAAGGCCGCTATAGTAAGCAGCGTCGCGCAGGCGGAATAACGCTGCGGCCAACGGGACAACCAGCAGGTTCACCGTTCCGTGCGACATCCTCCAGAGTGTCGCGGCGCGCGACTCCAGGATTTCCGGATGGGGAGAGACGCCCTGCCACGGCAATACATCGAACGCCGGCAGCATGGCCACCTGGATGGAAGGACCGGCCAACGCGCGGCAGAAGTAACGGAGCGGCTCGAGAAGCGCATCGGCGCGCTGATTGTTGGCCGTCAGAAAAATCACGGGGCGCCGCAGCGCGCTTACGGCATGAGCGGCCAGCAATGTTTTCGCAGGATCCGTAAGGCCCGTCAGCGCAGCTTCTGCGGCAGAGGACTCCCGAAGCTGCGCGAAGACCTCCACGACCGAAGAGTGGCGCGTGACTCGGCTGAGAAGCTCGGAGACTGCGGGAAGAATCATTTCTGCTCGGCGACGCCGGAGGATGACGCCAACGCATCTTTTGTGCCGGACTCCCGGATTCGGCGCAGAATGGCCGCTGTCGAGTGCCCCGGAAGGTCGAGAACCACAACGACGCGGCCGCCGGCCGCTTCCACTTCTTCCCGGCCGATCGCTTCGTCAGCGCCCCTGCCGCCGCGCGTCACCACGATGTCGGGCGAGAGTCGGCCGAGCCACGGGCGCAGCGCATTCGGTTCGAAGACGGCAAGCACGTCCACCGCTTCAACTGCGCAAAGGATCTCGGCGCGCTCTTCCTGAACGACCACTGGCCGTCCTTCTCCCTTGCGGGCACGCACCCCGGCATCGCTCATGATCCCCACGACCAGAATACCGCCCAGCGAGCGCGCCTGCTCGAGCCGGCGGATGTGTCCCGGATGAAGAAGATCGAAGCAGCCGTACGTGAACACCACGCGGCGGCCATTGCGTTTTGCCGCCGCAACGTGGAGAATCGCTTCGTCTTGTGTCATCACGCGACCCACTGAGGTCTCACCGGTGAATACTCTCACGGGCGTTCTTTGCCATTGCGAGCGCCGCGCAAGCCCTGCGCAGCCATCTTATCACGCGCTCCACAACGCCCGATGAAACCGCGCGAGCTGTACTTCGCCGCCGCCGGCTTCCTTCTTCTTGTTTTGGGTGCATTTCTTTCCCGACGCGGCGATGTTGTCGCCGTCCATACGGTGATGGAAACCCCCGGCTGCCGCTTGCCCGTTACGATTCTTGAGCCGCCCGAGAGTGCCATCGCCGGTTCTGCAGCTGTCTTTCACGGCCTCTCTGCCAATCGGGGCTTGATGGACATCTACGGCGAACAACTTGCTTCCGCCGGTCTGCGCGTTTTCCTACCCGATCTGCCCGGCCATGGCGACAACGCGCAGCCCTTTTCATTCGTGGCCGCGGAGAAATGCGCCACGAGCTTCGTTCTCTATCTCCAGAAGACCGTAAGAATCTCCCCGTCCAGAACCATCCTGGCGGGGCATTCCATGGGAGGGGCTATCGCCATTCGCCTCGCGGACCATTTCCCCGCAAAAGCGACCCTCGCGGTTTCTCCCGCTCCGATGATGCCCAGATTGGGAGTGCCTGCTGAATTCCTCCTCTTTTCTCTCCCGGCGAGGCTGCCTGAGAATCTCCTTGTATTTCGGGGCGGTTTTGAACCGGGACTCGCTGCCGAGGGAGACCTGGCGCTCATCAAAATCGCCAATCAGGAGCGTTCAGGGTCAGCGGAGCGATCCGATTCTCTCTTCGGGCGGCCCGCGCAATTAGCGCTCCTCTCTCATGCCACGCACACGGGAATCCTTTTTGATCCCCGCATGTGGAACCGGAGTATCTCCTGGGTTCAGGACACTCTCCAGTTGGATAAAAGCAATCGCCTGGAAGTTCACGCGCCTGTCCTCGGCGGACTCTGTGGCCTTGCGGGAATTCTCCTGCTTTTTCCACTAGGCGCTACCCTCCTGGCTAAGCTGCTCACAGCAGATGCACGCGACGCCGAAGCAACCCCGCCCGGTCCATTGAGATTTCTCGGACATTCAGCGGCGGCTTTCGCCCTCGCCGTTCTCATCCTCCGCTTCTGGGTGCCTTTGCAACGTGTGCGCGTCCTGACGGGAGGCTACTTGGCCAGCTTCTTCCTCCTGAGCGGCCTCTATCTGCTCTTGGTGTTTCGTGGCCTCACGAAGAAAGCGCTCTTTCTCAACGGAGAATCCTGGATATTTGGCGGCGTACTTTGCATGGCAGTGCTTCTCGCCGCGAGCGCCTGGCTGAACTGGCGGCTCGACGACGCCTGGATGAACGCCGCGCGCTGGGCCCGCTTCGCCCCGTTGGCGCTTGCGTGCCTTCCCTACTTCGCCGCGGAGGAGATAGCCATCGGCCCCCCTCGCCCGCAGCACCGTTGGGCGCGTCTTCTCCTATTCGCAGTGTTCAGAGGTTTGGCCTGGACGATTCTGGCGCTCGCGGTCTTCTTGCTTCATAGCGGACAGTTGCTCATCATTCTCCTCGCCGTCTTCTTTGTAGTCATTTCGATTTTTCAGCGCTTGGGGATGGATTCCGTTCGCCGGCGCACGGGTTCGGCGGCGGCGGCTGCGCTTTTTGGTGCTATACTGGCCGCCTGGTTTTTGGCTGCCGTGCTCCCGCTGACCTGAAGCCGCATCACGCGTCTATGCTGGAGAAAGGCCTTCGACTGGATGAATTCTGCGTATGCATGAGATCGCCATTGTAGGGGGTGGACCCTCGGGCTCCACCTGCGGGGAGCGGCTGGCCCGGGCCGGCTTCCGCGTCACCCTTTTTGACGAACACCTCGCCTGGGAGAAGCCTTGCGGCGGCGGGCTGACCCATAAGGCCATCGAGGCCTACCCGTTCCTGCTCAATGGCCCGCACCCGAAGAAATTGATTTATACCGTCGAGTTGATCAGCAGCGGAGGGCATCGCGCGCTGCTTCCCATGGACCAGCCCATCGTGATTTACTCGCGCGCGGTCCTGAACGGGCTCCTGCTCGAACGCGCGGCCGCAGCCGGCTGCCGCCTGCTGCGCTCACGGGTCACTCACGCAGACACCTCGTGCCGTCGTGTCCGCCTGCAGGCCGGCAACACCGAGCATAACGCGGATTTCCTGGTGATTGCCTCCGGCGCGCGCAACACCCTGCTGCCGCAAACGCGTCCCCTGCGGCCCGAAGACCTGGAAATGACTCTCGGCTACTTCCTCCCCGTGCAGGCCGACGGAATCAAAGTAAAATTCCTCCGCCATTTCGAAGGATACCTGTGGTCCTTTCCGCGGTGCGACCACCTCTCCGTGGGTATCTGCGGGAGTATGGCGCGGCACACCAGCCAGGAATTGCGCGGCCATCTCCACGACTTTCTCCGCGAGGAACGACTCGACTTCGCCGGTGGCAGATTTTATAGCCACGTGCTGCCCTCCCCGCAGCCGCAGACGCTTCGCGCGCGGCGCGTGGTGGGCCGCAACTGGGCGCTGGTGGGAGATGCCGCCGCCTGGGTGGACCCCATCACCGGCGAAGGACTCTACTACGCTCTGCGCTCCGGCGACCTGCTGGGCCAGGCTTTGACCGAAGGACGCCCCGAAGAATATCCCGCGCGCGTACGCAGCGCTTTTTCCGCCGACCTGGAATTTGCCACGCGCGTGGCCCGCTGGTTTTACCGCGGACGGTTCCTGGGAGGCGCGGTCGCCACGCGCATGATTCAATTCGTCAAGCGCAGCGCGGCCTTCCGTGAATTGGTGGCGGATCTTTTCAGCGGCGCGCAGGATTACCGCAGTCTGAAGCGGCGCGCCTGGGCCCAGTTTGGCGTTACCGTCGCCGAAGTGGCTACGAGCCTTCTCAAGCTCGGGCCTGCCCTCGCCGAACCTCCCGCCAGCCGCATCCAACCCTCGCGTTGAAACACACCACCGGCCGCGTCTTCAAGAGGATTTCGTAGGCCTGCGGTGTTAAAACGCCACGCGGCGCGGCGCAGGCTTGCGCACAGGCGGAGGCAGCAGCGTGGCCATCTTCCGAATCATAGCCAGAACCAGCCGCTTGTCTCCATCGGAAAGAGTCGTGCTGTACTTCTTGATTTCAGAGAGGAAGCGAATCTCATCTTCGGAAAGCTCGCCCAGCATTTTCTGGGTGTCGCGGTCGCGCGGCGTTTCCGTGCCGGGGAAGAAATCGGCGAGGTTGATTTCCATGGCTTCCGCAATCTTGGCCAGCGTTTCGAGCGATGGCACGGTGTGCCCGTTCTCGACCCGCGACAGATAGCAGCGCAACAGCCCGGTCCTGCGCTCGATGTCCCCTTGCGAGAGTCCCCGCTGGCCGCGGTAGCTGCGGATCACTTCTCCGATGTTTACCTTTGGTTTTTCTTTCGGCACGCGGAATCGCCTCGATGACGGGGTATCTTAGAAGGTACCCCCATCGCACGCAAGCGTTTTTTTCAGGAAAACGCGCGGAAGAATACAAAGAGTAAAGCAACCGCGGGGCCCCGCTTGGCCCGGCGGCAAACTGGCAGCGGCTTTCCGTATCGCTCAGTTAGCGTACGAACCGGCCGCAGTCACTCGGACCGGCTGTTCGAGGCGGAACTCCAGCAGCGTCTCGCTGGGCACGCGCACCTGCTGCCCGCGCGTCATCACCTGCACCACGCCTCCGGCGCCCGCGCCGACGCCTGCGCCGATCGCCGCGCCCTTGCCGCCCCCGGCAATCGCTCCGATGATGGCGCCCACAGCCGCTCCCGTACCGACCTTCTTGGCTGTATTGGAGCCCCGGCCGCTGCCCTGCAGTTCGTAGTCGCCAGTAACCAGCGGATAGCTCTGCCCGCTAATCACGATGTCGGTCAGCTCCAGCTTCAGTTCGGAGCTTCCGGCCACGTGACCCGCCTCCTTCGCTTCCGCCAGACGCCCATACACATCTGCGCCCTTGAATGCTACGACCGTATCGTCAACCACGAGATCCGTCTCCATGCTGGCGTGGAAGCGGTCGCCGGGATGGTTTTTCGAGGAATCCACGCCGTCAATCATGCGCACCAACAGCCGCGTTCCGGCCGGCACCGTGATTTTGCCGCTGCGGGACTCCGAGGCCCGAGCGGTCGGCTTGGCGACGGGAGCAGGGGCGGGAGTGTCCGCAACTGGAGCATCGCTCGTGCTGGAGGACCCCGTAAACGTCAGGGCCACAACCTCGCTGACTCGGAACACTTCTACTCTTCCATCCACTTCAAACCGCACCTGCGCCGCCGTGCCTCCGAGATACCTTCCATTCAGCACGTGGCCGTTTTTCAGTTCCAAGGTGTCGGCCGACGCGGGCAAAGCGGCCGCCAACAGCGCAACGGCAAATCCAAGACTTACTGCCATCCAATATCGTTTCATATTTCCCCCAGGCGTTTCAGATTGGTTGGGTACGGCCACGAAGCGCGCGAAAGCTATCACTTTGCTCGTTCGTGACCCCGAAGATTCAGGCTACTCCTCCCTGCTAACCAAAACAAAAGAAAACTAGGAGCATTCGCGCAAAGAATTACCGGCCTCATTGGGATAGATGCCTGGTGACGAGGTGTGGTTGTTCATTGTGGTGCCGGAGGAGGGAGTTGAACCCACACGGCCTTGCGGCCACCGGATTTTGAGTCCGGCGCGTCTGCCAGTTCCGCCACTCCGGCGCATTCTTCTTCACCATAACATACGCGTGTCCCTGCCTCAACCGCGGGCCAACCTCCTTTTGGCGCTTCCCGTGGGGTGATACACTCCCGCCAAATATGGCGGAGAACCTCATGCCCGCTCCCGGTCCTGCCGCTGCGGAAGCCGCCACCCTCACGGCCGAAGCACCAAGAGGTCTGTTCGGTTTCTGGTGCCTCATCGCTACGCAGTTTCAAGGCGCCTTTAGCGACAATGTCCTCAAATGGCTGTTTAGTTTCCTGGTCCTGGGGCTCGGATTATCGCGCGACCAGCGCGATTTTCTCATCGTCCTCGTCATTCCACTTCTCTTCTCCGTTCCCTTCCTGTTGTTTTCCATGACCGGCGGCTTTCTCGCCGACCGCTTCAGCAAGCGCACCGTAACCATCGCCACCAAAGGGATGGAAATGACCGTTATGGGACTCGCGCTCGTCGGATTGGTGCTCGGCAATTTCTATGTTCTCGGCGCCGCATTGTTCCTGGTGAGCACGCAAGCCGCGCTTTTCGGCCCTTCCAAGTACGGGCTTCTTCCCGAACTCGTCCCGGAGAAGGAGCTCTCCTGGGGCAACGGCGTCCTCGAATTGGGGACGTTCATCGCGGTCATCACCGGAACGGTCGCCGGCGGAATGCTCGCAAAGTGGTTTCACGGCAGGCAGGAATGGTCCGGGGTAACCCTGATCGGTCTCGCCGGAGTCGGTATGCTCACCAGCTTGGGCATCACGCGCGTCTTGGCCGCCAATCCGCACAAGAAGTTTCGCGCCAACGCCTTCGGCGATCTGTTCGAGCAAATCGCGTATATGCGCCGCGACCGCGTGCTCTGGCTGGCCGTCCTCGGCAATATGTACTTCTGGTTTCTCGGCTCGCTGCTGCTCCTCAACATCGTTCTCTACTCCGCTGACGTTCTTAACGCCGACGAAGCTCACACCAGCTATCTTCTCGCTGCGTTGACTCTCGGCATTGGCGTCGGAAGTTTTGCCGCCGGCTATCTTTCCGGAAAAAAAATCGAATACGGCCTGATTCCCCTGGGCTCCATGGGCATGACCTTGCTCGCCGCATTGCTCGCCCGTCCGCATCTTTCCTATCTGAGCGTGGCTGTCCAGCTCGCTGTGCTTGGATTCTTCGGCGGCTTTTATGCCGTGCCCATCAACGCCCTCATCCAGCATCGTCCCGAACCGGACCGCAAAGGAGGAGTCATCGCGGCGGCCAATCTGCTCTCCTTCGTGGGCATTGCCGCGCAGCCCATCGCGCAATATCTGATGATCAAGTCCGGGCATCCCGAACCGCCGCGCATCTTTCTCTACGCCGCGGGACTCACCCTCGGCGCCACACTCTACCTCCTCTTCCTGCTTCCCGATTCCCTTCTCCGCCTTTTGCTCTGGATGCTCACCCACACCATCTACCGCATTCGTGTCGAGGGCCGCGACCACGTCCCCGAGCGCGGCGGCGCGCTCTTCGTCTCCAACCACATGTCCCTGGTGGACGCCTGCTTGCTCATCGCCTCCACCGACCGCCCCATTCGCTTCCTCATGTTTAAGGGCATCTACGATCATCCGCTCATCAAGCCCTTCGCCAGGATTCTCCGCGTCATCCCTATCTCCTCGCAGCTTCGCCCGCGCGAAATGCTGCGTTCCCTCCGCGAAGCCTCCGAAGCCATTCAGGCCGGCGAAGTCGTCTGCATTTTCGCCGAAGGCCAGATCACCCGCATCGGCCACTTGTTGCCCTTCCGCCGCGGCTTCGAGCGCGTCATGAAAGGTCTGGACGCTCCGATTGTTCCCGTAAATCTTGACGGCGTGTGGGGCAGCATTTTCAGTTTTGAGAAGGGCCGCTTCCTCTGGAAATTTCCCCGCCGCATCCCCTACCCCGTGACGGTGAGCTTCGGCCAGCCTCTTCCCGCGACGGCCACCCCCTTCGAGGTCCGTCAGGCCGTGGCGCAGTTGCACACCGAAGCCTACCGGCACCGCAAGACCCGCATGCGCGCGCTCCACCGCGCCTTCATCAACACCGCGCGTCATTTTCCCTGGCGCTTTGCCATGGCCGACGCGCGCGTGCCGAAGTTGCGCTACGCCGCGGCGCTCGCGCGCACCATTTTTCTCGCGCGCCGCCTGCGCAAAGTTTGGCAAGCGCAGGACTCCGTGGGCATCCTTCTGCCCCCTTCGGTCGCCGGCGCGCTGGTGAATTTTGCGGCCGTCCTGCTCGGCAAGACCCCCGTGAATCTGAACTACACGGCATCGGCTGAGTCGCTCGCCTCCTGCGCCAGGCAGTGCGGTCTCGAAACGGTGGTCACCTCGCAAGCCTTTCTGTCGCGCGTCCCGGTGCAAGCCCCCGGCCGCATTCTCCTTCTCGAAAACATCGCCGGCGAACCCAGAGCCTCTGAGAAGCTGCTCGCGTTGCTGATGGCATTCCTGCTCCCCGCGCGTTGGCTCGAGCTGGCGCTCGGCCGGAAAAAGCGCGCTTCGCTCGACGACGTCGCCACGGTGATTTTCTCCAGCGGCAGCACCGGCGAACCCAAAGGCGTCCTTCTCACTCACTACAACATCGGCTCCAACATCGAGCAGGTCGGCCAGACCTTCATGCTCGGCAAGCGCGACCGCCTGCTCGGCGTCCTTCCCTTCTTCCATTCCTTTGGCTTCACCGTGACGCTCTGGCTGCCCGTCCTCCTCGGCACCGGCGTCGTCTATCATCCCAATCCGCTGGACTTCGCCGCCATCAGCGAATTGACGCGCCTCTACAAAGTCACTTTGCTCATGGCCACGCCCACTTTTTTGCAGGCCTACATTCGCCGCTGCCAGCCGGAAGATTTCGGCAGCTTGCAATATGTCATTGCCGGCGCCGAAAAGCTTCCCGAGCGCGTGGCTCTGGCCTTCGAAGACAAGTTCGGCCTCCGCCCGCTCGAGGGTTACGGCTGCACGGAATGTTCCCCGGTGGTCAGCGTGAACACGCGCGATTTCCGCGCCGCGGGCTTCCGCCAGATCGGCGCCAAGCGCGGCAGCATCGGCCATCCGCTCCCGGGAATCAGCGTGCGCGTCGTGGATCCCGCGTCCCTCGACCATGGCGCGGGCACGCCGCTTCCTCCCGGGCAGACCGGCCTCCTGCTGGTCCGCGGGCCCAACGTGATGCAGGGCTATCTCGGCCGCCCGGAGCAGACCGCCGAGGTTCTGCGCGACGGCTGGTACGTCACCGGAGACATTGCCTTGGTGGATGAGGACGGCTTCCTGGTAATCACCGACCGGCTCTCGCGCTTCAGCAAGATCGGCGGCGAGATGGTGCCGCACATCAAAGTTGAGGAAAAACTCCACGAACTGGCCGGCGCCGCCGAGCAGTCCTTCGTCGTCACCAGCGTGCCCGATGAAAAGAAAGGCGAGCGCCTCGTCGTGCTCCACAATCTGGACGACGCCCGCCTCCACGACACTCTCGAAAAACTCGGCCAGTGCGATTTGCCCAACCTGTGGATTCCCCGCCCCAATCAATTCTTCCGCGTCGAATCCTTCCCGGTTCTCGGCACCGGCAAGCTCGATCTCCGCCGCGTCCGCGACCTCGCCTCGGAACTCTCCGCTCAAGCCTCCCAGGCGTGAATCCTCCTGCGCGAGCGGGCCGCCGCACTAACGCAGGCTATCGCTTCACGAAGATTGTCTTCGGCACCATGCAATGGACTCCTTTGCGGATGTCCACCACCTGCGTGACGCGGCAATCTCCCACTATGGCGGTCAGCGAGTAAGCTTCGTCGCGGCTCATGGGCACCATCGTCTGCGTCGAGAGAAACTCGATGGTGTTCCGCACGGCGATCTTCATGGCTTCGTTCAGGTCCTCGTCAAACCCCAAAAAAATCCAATGCGTTTTTGTTTCCGCGCGCGGCCAATCGATTTTCATGTCCTTGCAGACCCACGGTCGGAAATTTCGACCCCGGCAAATGGAAATTCACCGCATCCGGTTTGGGGACGATTTTCAAAATGCGGATCTCCATCGTGTCGCCGGGCTCGGCGCCTTCCACGTAGATCGGCCCGGTCACCGAATGCGGTCCGCCGCCGGGATTCGCCAGGCGCAGCCTCACGATTTCGTCCATGGGCACGCCCGGCTTGATCTGGTCCATCGAGTGCATCATCGTTTCAATCGAAATCGTGTCCCCGGACTTCACCGTGAGCTTCGGCTTCTCGTTCGGATCGAGCCAGCCCCACTGCACCGTTTCCGGCGTGGCCGGAAGCGTGTAGTGTTTTCCGGCAGCCATCTCCGCCCCGCTGGAGTTTGCCGCGGCCTTCTTCTGCGGCGCCTGCCCCAAAAGCTGCGTGCCCAGTGCTCCTGCAATCAAAACAATCAGCGTAACGCCGCGTTTCATGATTCCCTCCTTAAAAGTTTCATGATTCCCTTTTCAGAATTTGCATGGATCCTCGAACGTCTTCGCGCATCGCGCGCTCCGCTCCTACGAAGTACTCAACGAAGCAATTCCACCGCACGCCATCAATGTGCGATGGTTATCTCCCTTGCTCCCCAAAAAGTCAACCGCACCTTGTGGCACAGCCACTCTTGGCTGTGCTCCGTAGGACAGGCGTCCACGCCTGTCCTCCGCATCGCCGCTTAAGCAACGCGCTTCGGCGTCATCACATACGCCACCGCAAACAAAACCCCCAGCAGCAAATCCGTTCCCCCAAACACCAAATCCGTTGTGTGCATGCGCTTTTGCAGCACCAGCACAACCACCGGCAAGCCGTAACTGAATTTGGCCAGCACCGCAACAATCATCAGCGGCCGAAACCGCCCCGGGTCCGTCGCAATCAACATATACGCGATCTGCCAGACCAGCGCCGCTCCCACGAAACCGTAGAAGAATCCCGGATGCGTGATCGCCGGAGGGTCGTTCCGCCCGATCGTGTCGAACAGGAAGTACAGCGGCGTAATCACCAGCACGCCCCAAATCCCCGCCACCCAGAACACCACCTTCGCAAATTTCATTTCCGCCTCCTCATGCTTCGATCCCGGGGAATTTCCGTACAGCTTACGGATTTGCCCGGCCATCTTCCACACTAACTTTCCCAACACACCTGTACCACGCTCCCAGCATGGACGCGCGGCATTGTGGTCGAATAGTCCTGAAGACCCTGCGGGCTTTGCAATGGCCCGCCGGCCAATCCTGTGGAGGCGGCGCAGATGATTCCTCACAAGCGCGAGAGAGTACTTTCTCGAATTTTCATCTGTCGTGCGGCTCCGCTCCTCGCCTCTCTTGTCTTCCTTCTGCCGTGCCCCGCAACTGCGTATGACCGGCTGAATCTCCCGCAGAGCAACGAAAAGATTGTGTTGGAGGGACCGGCCCGGGAAGCCCTTGAAACCGCCCTCGCTGCTGCGCCCGGCGGGACTCCATCTTTTGCCCTGGCGAGCGAGCCCGCCGCGCAGCTCATCGGGAGCTTGCCGGAGGACTTTCGGGATTCTTGCAGCGATGTGGTGGGAACCTTGGGCGAAGGCGCAAGGGAGACGGCGCGGTGGACCGTGCGCGTGCTGTTCTCGTCCGCCACTGCCGGAGGAACCGAGGCGGTGCTGGCGCTGCGCTGTGGCTCAGCCGCGCCCAACGTCGAAGCCTATTACGATGAGCGCCCCGCAATCGTCGCTCTAGGCCCGCAGTCGGCCACCCTCGCCCTTATCCCCCTGGCGAAAGACTGCATCAACTGTTCGGACCTTTATCACCTCGAGTTTTCACAGACCTTTACGGCAGTAGGAGCGCGCCTGCTCGAACTCCGCGTCAGCTACGCGAACGAAAGCCCCTGCTGCGACGGGGGCGACCAGCAAAGCGGAGAGCAACGGCTGATCCTCCGGTTGCCCGAAGGAGAACAAGTCCTCACCGTGGACCAAGGAACGGCATCGTACAGCCATGATGATGAAGATGGGGACAGCGATCTGGTTTGCGAGGCGAAGATTGACTACTCCCGCGTCCCTGCCGGGAACGTTGAAAGCATCCGCTCAGAAACCCGCTGCACGGTGAACAAAGAACCGATTCCCGACGTCAAGACGCGGAGTTTTCGCTGGAACGCCGCCGCGCGCCGCTTCGACGAACTGAAAACCAGCCCCCGGTAGCATAGGCGGAACCTGTCCTGAGCGCAGCCGAAGGAGCCTGTGTCTTTCGTTCATCCTCCCCTGCGTCTACTACTGATGCCTCCCACCTGCCTTTAGAACCCAAACAGATCTTCATTCGTTTGCCGACCAACTCAGTATCGAGAACTTTCCAGTCGAGTCACGAAAGTATCGATATCTTCGGGTGTTACGCGCTGAAAAAAGCTTGCATCCCCTTCATCAATTAGCCAGTGGTCTTTCCGTAGGTCGGTCTTGAGATCGTCGAGTTCGTTGAGTAGAGTCGCGTCATAGGCTTTTGCCGCAGGCTCTATTTCTTGCTGCTTGGCGATATACTGTGCCTGAAATTCTTTCAGGGCTTGAATTGAGAGAACGAGAGTTTGTCCCTCCCCTACCTTTAAGGCCACAATCCCAATCCTAGCTATGAACGTGGCAATTCTTGCCGCGTTATGAAGACTCTGAATCGGCCTCTTGATGGCCTTCAATGACATCGATTTCAGCTCACTGATTGCCGACTCGGCGAGAGAGGGTAATTTTGCCTCAAGCGCCTGAATCCTGATGTGCGAAAGTGTTGGGAAAAACTCCCAAACGCTGTTGATGTTTACCGGGGGCTCTAATGCGTCGAAAATTCGCCAATAAGTAGCTCCCACGATCCACTTGAGTTCGCGAAGGATTTCATCTGCAAATCTCTCCTGTAACCAAGTTTCGTGTGCGGAGCCCTCATCCACTTCCTGGGCCTTCGTCCTCCCCAAGAACGCGAGCAACCAGAGACAATGCTTAACAATCTCCGCGATATTAGTGTTGATCTCGAAAAGGGCAAAGGATTGCGTCTTTGCGGCTGCGGTTCCAATTTCAACAAGCCGGTTCCACAGGCCGTCGTTAAGCTCTTCAATAGCCTGGCGATAGTCGCCAGCCCTGGCGACGTTGCCCTCTTCCATCGCAGCACTTAACCCCTGAATCGCCTGCGCCTCCAAGTTTGAGAGTGCGGTGGGCTGCGTAATATCGAGAAACGGCCCAATCGCAAATCGCAGATCTTGGCTCAGCGGCGAAGACTTAAATTGCAGCTCTGCTACGCAGACCCGCTGCAGGGCGTCGAGCGCAGCGTGGATGGTATTTCTGTGGGCGATAGGTCCAGACACGGCTAATTGGAGTATTTCTGCGATGCCTCTGACCGGCGTGCCTGTTACGTATGCCTTCCGTTGCGCG
>DASQHY010000085.1:0-12503 GCA_035631855.1 Candidatus Acidiferrales bacterium | reverse complement strand
CGTGCTGTATGGTCTCATAGGGCTCAAACTCTACTTCTATTACGTTCCCCTTATGTTTCTCGGATATTCGTTGGTACAGACTGGCGATTCCTTGCGTAAGTTTTTTGTTTTCAATCTGGGCCTGGCTACCATCATCGCGCTCCTGGGAGCCATTCAAGCCATCCGCGGGCCGGAGTTTCTCAATCCTAGCGAACTCGAATCCAACATCCGAACTCTTGCGACCTTGAAACGAACCGCGCCTATCTCGGGCGCTGTGCTGTACCGCCCGACTTCCGTGTTCGTCAGCGACGGCCGGTTTGCTTGGTACCTGATCCTGATGTGGCTCCTGGGATTCGGTGCTGCCGGCTATCTCCTGCTTCGCACCAAGCACGGCCGAGCGCTTACCTTCTTGGCTCTGGGTATCATCACGGCGGCGCTCATCCTGACCGGTTCGCGGGGAGGCATTCTTTGGACCGGCGGCTCCGCTCTCGTGGTCACGGCGGCGTTCCTGTGGGGCGCGCCGTGGAAACAACGCGAGGTGCTGCGCGTCATTAAGACGATACGAAACGGCTTGCTTGTCTGCGGCTTGGGATTGGTCTTCATGATCTGGTTTATTCCGGAGGCTGTGGGTGCCCGATGGGCGTTTTATTCGGAGACGTTGCTCCCGGGCAGCCGCTATTACGAACTGAGCTTTCGTGTCGGAGACTATCCCATTCAGAATCTCATGGCAGCTTTCCGGGACCCCCGCTGGCTCTATGGCAACGGCACCGGAACCTACTCGCTCGGGGTCCAGTACATCAGCCAGTTCCTCCAAGTAGCTCCTCCTGCTGGCGGCGTGGAAAGCGGGTTTGGCACGCTGATTGTCGAGTTGGGAATACTGGGTCTCTTCCTCTGGATCGTATGGACGGTGGCACTTCTGCTCGCGGCGTGGCGCGTCGTACGCGGGCTGAAAGGCACTCCTTACTTTCCGATTGCCTTTTCGATCTTCTGGTTCGCCTTTTTGCTTTTGCTGCCTTTCACCTTTCAGGGGATGGCGCCGTATCAAAACTTCGTTTTGAATGCGTATCTTTGGTTGCTCGTAGGGGTGCTCTTCAGCCTGCCGAATCTGGCTAGGCAGCCTATGTTCCCCCCAATGAGCGCCGCCCCCGTCCGTGCCCGGTAACCCTCGCATCGCCGTAGTCTCTCCGTTCCTCGACCGCCGGCACGGGACGGAGCGCTGCACCCTCGAACAAATCGAACGCCTGGCACGAGATTACGGCTATGAAATCCATCTTTATTCTCAGCGCGTAGCGGATCTGCAAAACGCCGAGCTATGGGTTCCGCACGCGGCCCCGCCGATGCCGGGACGCATTTATTGGCACAAAATCTCCTCAATCCCCGGTCCGCATCTTTTTCAATTCCTCTGGTGGATGATCGCCAACCGCTTTTGCCGCTGGCGCGATTCCCGCTCGGGCCGGCTTCGCTTCGACCTCGTTTATTCGCCGGGCATCAATTGCCTGGACGCCGATGCCGTCACGGTTCACGCCGTTTTTCACGGGCTGCTTTCTCGGACTCAAGAGAGGTTCTCCGGAGCGCAGAAACCTGCCGGGTCTTGGCCCACGCGGCTCCATCGGCGGCTTTACTACCGCGTCCTCCGGAATCTGGAGAATCGGATCTATGCAAATCCGGACCTGGCCATTGCCGCAGTGTCACCGCGCACGGCAGCTCAACTCGAACGGCATTTTCGCAGGAAAGATGTGCGCGTGATTCCCAATGGCGTAGACCTCGACGCTTTCAATCCAAAGGCGCGGCTGTCGCGGCGGCCGGACGCTCGGAAACGCTTTGCGTTTCGTGACCATGAATTCGTCGCCTTGTTGATTGGGAATGACTGGAGGAACAAAGGGCTCGTCGCACTTCTGGAAGCGTCGGCTTCGTGCCCGGATCTTCCACTGAAATTGCTCGTTGTCGGCCAGGACGATCCGACCCTCATCGGAGAAGTCCTCGAGCGGTTTTCCATGACTTCGCGAGTTTGTTTCCAGACACCCTCGGCGGATGTGTTGCAGTTCTACGCAGCGGTGGACGTGTACGCTAGCCCATCCCTCGAAGATTCCTTTGCGCTGCCTGTGGCCGAAGCGATGGCCTGTGCTTTGCCCGTGGTGACGAGCGCGGAGGCAGGTATCAGCGCTTTCCTTCAGGACGGTGTGGACAGCTTCGTTCTCCGCGACCCGAGCGACTCTGCTGCGTTGGCCGCTGTGTTGCGTCGTCTTTACGAGGACTCCGCCCTTCGGCGAACCCTGGGCGAGAACGCCGTGCGCACGGCGCAAGCGCTTAATTGGGAAAAAAACGCTGCTTTGACCAAACAGTTTCTGGAAGAAGCGATGCGCGCAAAGAAGTCTCGCAAGGTAAACACAACTCACTGACCGCACGCTGAGAATTGTCCCCTATTTCACATGCAGCTTCTCGGCTGCTTCCCGCGTCGCCGTCAGCGTAAACGTCAGCGATTCGCGCGGAATGCTGTTGACGAAGGGCCCCACCAGCCAGCCCAATCCCACCGGAATATCCCGTGTGAGCGAAACGGCCTCGCATTGCACGTAGGTCCCGCCGTCGCGCTCGAGCATGCGCCACCAGGTTTCCATCCGCCAGAGGTATCCGCCGTCGTCTCCCGGAGTTTTTTCTCGCTCGTCGTCCATGCCGGCATTTTCGACCTCCGCAATTCGGATTGCCGAGCTGCGGCTGGCTGCGTGGGTGGGATCCATTCGCGAATAATGCACCTCGTGCTCCGTGTTGAGCACTACCGCAATCACCTTCTTGCGCCGGAATCTTAAGAAAACGCGGAACTCTTCGCCCTGGTGGGAAAGGATTTTCGAGCGCTGCACGTCGGGGGCGTAGTACTCGGCGTGATGATCGTAGTCTTCAAGAATCTGAAGCGTTTCATCCAGCGTCGCTTCGGGAATGAAAATGACGCCTGCCCAATGATGAATCAAGCCTCCGGGGCATTCTATGGTCTTTCCGGCATCGCGCGTTTGGAGGCGTTCGATCGCCACGCCGCCTCCGCGAATCCTCGCATAGGCAGCCGCTCGTTCTCCCTCGGGTCGCCGGTCGGGGAGAAGGAAGACTTCGCCACGCTTCAGCTCATCCTCATTGCGCTCCTCTGTCAATCGCACGTACCGCTCGAACGCTTCGAGCGTCTTCGGCTTCAGCCGTGCCGGCGGATCAGGCGCCGCACTAGGGGTGCCGCCATACGAAGCCTGTCCGATGAAAAGACACGCCGCCAAACAAGTCTGAATGCCTCGTCGTGCCGCTCTGCCAGGTACCGCCATCAAGTGTCTGATTCTCCTATCACTGAGTTTCTCGCCGAAGTACGTTTTTCCTTGTGTTTGCTATGGGTCTGAGGCTCACCACTGTAATGCGGTCATTGCAAGTGCAACCAGGCTGCCGCTGACGCGGCGCCAGACCTCGACGATGGGGTTCGCCGCGAAATAAGCATAACTCCTTTGTAATCAGATTGTTAGCGGATACCCGAGAGAACTGGCGGGCTGGGAAGCACGCAGACGACCCCTTGCGGAGCCGCTGTCCCCGCGCGGCCCCCAACCCGTCACTGCAAGCATAGGCGGCTCGACCCCCTTGCAACAATGGGTCTCTCTTGCCAATTTCCGGGGTACTTGAGTTGTAGTACTTTCCTATGCTTTCGTGCTGGATCTCGTCGGAAGCCTCTCGTTCTATTCCACAGTAATCGTTATCTTCATGTTTCCGTGACCCACTCCGCAGAAGTGGTCGCAGATGGTCGTGTATTTTCCAGGGGCCTGTGGTGTGAGGGTCACTTCGGTAATGGTCCCGGCTTCGATGTCTTCATCCAATCCCAGCGGCTTCGAATAGAAGCCATGAGTCACGTCTTCGCTCTTCAGTTGCAGCTTCACGGTTTCGCCCTTCTTCAGGGTAATTTCCTTGGGACTGAATTCGAACCGCTTGGCCGTGATGGAAATCACCTTGGGCTCCTGCACCGCGCGGACACTGGCCGCGGGCGGGAACAGCCCTGCTCCCGCTAGGACAACTGCCGCAGAGGGTAAGATAAGTCTCAAACTCCGGTTCATTCTGTCTCTCCTTGTCTTTCTTAGAGTACGAAACTTCTTAAGATTTGGTTGAACCCTTCGGTTCCCGAAAATTCTCGCATGGAAAGCTCGACGTCCTGGAGGCCCAGAGAGAGGGAATTGCGCGGTTTGCCCTTTTCTTCCCGCAGGATGCGGACCCCGAGATTCTGGAAGGGGTGATCCTTGTCGAACGGAATCGCCTTCTTGTCCGTCACCGTGGCGGGATCCGGAAAAGCAAAGCACAGCGAGCGTGCGGCAAACAGCTTGGCATGGCCGATCTCGTGCTCGTGCTCGCGATGAATGTGTCCGTACAGCACGGTCACGTTTTCGTACGGCGCGAGCAGGTTCATGACCTCGTCGCCGTCCCGCGTGAACCATTCCCATTCCGGTTTCAAGTCAAACAGTGGACGGTGTGTGAATACGACAATCGGAGCGCTCCGCGCGAACCGCGCCAGATCTTTCTGCAGCCACGCGCGCTGCTCAGCGCCTACTTCCGGCTTTGCGCGCGATACGTTGTCGAGCGCGACAAAATGCACGCCTTTGTGATCGAACGAATACGATGTCTGGCCGAAGACATTGCGGAACAACTCGCCGCCATCCAGCCCTGCGTCGTGCTCCCCCGGCACGTGAAAGACCTTCGCCGCCTTGAGCTGGCCGGCAATCCTCTGGAACTCCTTCATTCGCTCGGCGTGCTCTCCGGGCGTTTCGGTGTCGTGCGTCAAATCGCCGGTGAACAGGATCAGGTCCGGCGTCTGCGGCAGCGCGTTGATGGTTTCCACGGCCTTTTCGAATGCCTTTGTTCCTATGGGCCCGTTGAATCCCACGTGCGTGTCGCTCAACTGCGCAAACGTGAAGGGCGCAGGACGCTCGCCGTTCTTGAGCCCCAGAATTCGCGCCACTTCTCCCCCTGGCCCTACGCCGGCCAGCGCCGGCGACACTGAGTAGAGAGCCCCGACTCCCATCGAAACCCCTGCAATCTTCAGAAACTTTCGCCGATCCACCGGCTGTTTCATCTCCTCCTCCTTTGTCCATCAACGTCTATCAACCTGACGCCCTCATCTTCTGCGTCCACAGACCTCCTGCTTTGCATATCATGACTCTCCACGGGTCGGTTTTATTCCCGGCCCGGCGGCCCGGGAACATGAGCCCCGCGCAGCCAGCACTTGCGTGAATTTCCGTTAGAATGAGGAATAAAAGCGTTGCCTGACCGGTAGTAAGGGCAGGGACAGCGGTAGAGGAGAAATCGGGGTTTGCCGAATTCGGAGGAGCGCGCGCGCTTCGAGCAGGTGGTGTTGCCTCACTTGCATGCTGCCTACAACCTCGCCCGCTGGCTGGTTCGCCGCGAACAGGATGCCGAGGACATTGTCCAGGAGGCTTACCTTCGCGCCTACCGCTTCTTCTCCGGATTTCACGGAGGCGACGCGCGCGCCTGGCTGCTCCAAATCGTGCGCAACACTTCTTATACCTGGCTCCAGCGGAATCGCCCGCAGGAAAGCACGGCGGAGTTCGATGAGGAAGTGCATAGCGGCTCGCAAACTCCGGTAAACCCCGAGACGCTGGCGATCGAGAGCGCCAACCGTGAGCGCCTCAACCGCGCCCTCGAAGAGTTGCCGCCGAATTTTCGCGAGGTGCTGGTTCTCCGCGAACTCGAAGGCTGCTCCTACAAAGAGATTGCGGAAATCACCGGCATCCCCATCGGCACGGTGATGTCCAGCCTGGCGCGTGCGCGGCGTCGGCTGGCTCTGGCGCTCGCGGGCGAGTCAAAGCAGGAGGCCGCTCATGGCAGTTGAACCGGTTTGTCGGCAGACGAATTTGCTGTTACACGGCTATCTCGATAACGAACTCGATGCCGCGCGGGCCGCTGAATTCGAGCAGCACCTCGCGCAATGCCGCGAGTGCGCGGGCCAGCTTGCGGCGCAGCGATCGCTCCGCTCCGCGCTTCGCGAGTCGAACCTCTACGCAAAGGCTTCGCCCGCTCTCGCCCGGCGCATCCGCAGCGATCTTCGGGAGGACACAGAAAAGCCATCGCTTCTGGCAAACCTCGCTTCATGGCGCTGGCTCGCGGCGGCCGCTTCCACGGCGCTGGTGTTCTTTGCACTCTGGCGCGTGGCGCCGCAGCTCTTCGGCCCCTCCCAGGAACAGACGCTTGCTGCGGAAATTGTGGACAGCCATGTGCGCTCGATGTTTCCGGGCCATCTGACCGACGTCGCCTCTACCGACCAGCACACGGTAAAGCCATGGTTCGATGGGAAGCTCGACTTTGCCCCTCCGGTGCGAGATTTCTCAGAGGCGGGTTACCCTCTGATGGGCGGAAGGCTGGATGTCTTGGACGGAAAAACGGTCCCGGCCCTGATATACGGCCGGCGCAAACATGTGATCAATCTGTACGTGTGGCCGGCACGCCTAGCGGACTCACCCCAAGCAAGCGTCTCGCGCCAGGGTTTCAACCTCGTCCACTGGATCCGCGGCGGTATGGAGTTCTGGGCGGTTTCCGATGTCTCGCGGGAAGATCTGGAGCAATTCGCAACCATGCTTGAGCAATGACGGGTTGAGGAACTCTTTCCCGGCTCGCGCTATTTCTTTTCCTCCGCCGGTTTTACGGCCGTATTTGGCCCTTTCATATAAATCAACCGCAGCGTGACGTTGGCTTCGCGTCCGTTGCCCACGGCCACGTTTTTCTTCCAGTCGGAAAAAACCCCTCTGGCTGTGGCGCGCAGGTCGTAATTGTCCCTGCGGAGTTTTGTGATGCGGAAATGACCGGTGGAATCCGTCCGCGTCGCGTGGGGATTGTCGCCGGCAGAAGACTGGTAGTTGACGCTGGCGTGCGGCACGGGTTTGTCGTCCATCCCGACGACCACACCCGAAATACTTCCCGTCCCGTGATGGCGCTGCGGGCCCGCGTAAACCGTCTCCGGAAACACAAAACAGCACAAGATGCTCGCGCAGGCCAGGGCCATGGAAGCCAAGGTAAGCATGGCAATTGCTTGTGAAATTCGCCGCTTCATGCAGCTCCTCCGTCGAGGTTGGGCACCAACAAGTGTACTCCACGGAGCAATGCCCGCAGCCCCCGCCGCGCGCCGGTGTGTTGCATGGAAAACCTGTCTCCTCGTACAGGCCGCCCTGGACGGACCTGAACTAGCGCAGGATGTTGTGAATTTAACAGGAGCAGGCGTACTCTCTCAGCGAGGAAAACCAATGAATTCGATCGGACGATGCTTCATCCTTGTCTTGCTGTTGGGTATCCCGGCCGCGCACGCACAGCAGAGACGCGCTGTGCCAAAGGCCGAGCCGCTGCCCACGGGCGTGGAGATCACGCCGGCGGCTGCGCCGGGAGCAGTGTTCGAAACTCTCAATCCCGGGCTTGCGGATTTTCCAGACTTTGTAGCCGGCCAGGCGGTGAGCACAGCAATCAGTCCCGACGGCAAGACGCTGCTCGTACTGACCAGCGGCTACAACCTGATGCGCAATTCCGAGGGCGAGCTCGACAAGGCGTCTTCCAACGAATACGTTTTCCTTTATGACGTCTCAGGAGGAAAGCCGCAGAAGAAACAAGTCCTGCAAATTCCAAATAGCTTCATGGGCCTGACTTGGAACCCGAGGGGAAACGAGTTCTACGCCTCGGGCGGCTCGAACGACAGCATCCACGTGTTCCGCCAGGAAGACGGCAAGTGGGCGGAATCAACCCCGGCTATTGCGTTGGGCCACGAGAGGGGCCTGGGCGTCAAAGTAAGGCCTGTGGTTGCCGGACTCGCCGTGAATCCGGATGGCACGCTGCTGCTCGCTGCCAATTTCGAGAATGATTCGGTGAGCGTGGTCGATCTAGCCGCTCGCAGAGTCATTGGCGAGCTCGACCTGCGGCCCGGAAAGACGGATTGGACCAGGATGGGCACCCCGGGGGGTGAATATCCTTACTGGGTGGTTTGGAAGGGCAACGGCAAGGCGTACGTGTCCAGCCAGCGCGACCGCGAGATTGTCGTCCTCGACCTCACCAACGGGATGCATGTGGCCGGCCGCATCCCGCTTCGCGGCCAGCCGAACAAGATGATCCTCGGCGGCAAACCCTCGCGGCTCTATGTGGCTCTGCACAGCACCGACAAAGTAGCCGTGATTGACACTGCCACCGACCGCGTCGTTGCGGCGATTCTGACCTCAGCGCCGTTGAACGCGCTCCGCAATGGCAAGGGCTGGAAGGGAAGCAGCCCCAACAGCCTGGAATTCTTCGACCATGAGCGAATGCTCCTGGTCACCAACGGCGGTGGAAACAATGTGGCCGTGATTTCGCTGGGCAGTTCGTGTGCGGAGCCAAACAAGGAAGCTTCCCCTGACCAAGACGACGAAAGCGATTGCAGCGCGGAAAGCCGTGTCGTCGGACTCATTCCCACCGGCTGGTATCCCACCTCCGCCAGCGTGGGCCCCGACGGCCGGACTCTCTACATCGTGAACGCCTTCAGCATGCCCGGACCCAATCCGAAGTCCTGCCGGACCGCGGCCACTCTGCGGGAGCATTCCGACGTACCCTGCCGCGCCGCAAACCAATACATCCTGCAAAAAATGAAAGCAGGTTTGCTGACCGTCCCGATGCCCTCGCGAAATGCCCTCGAGGGGCTGACCCGTCAGGTGGCAAGAAACAATCACTGGGGCGCCGTCGGGCAAAAGACTTCCGCCGAGCTGCAGATGGCGCAACTCCGCAATCACATCAAGCACGTCATTTACGTGGTCAAAGAAAACCGCACCTACGACCAAGTTCTCGGGGACTCCAAGCGCGGCAATGGCGACCCAAAGCTGGCGGTCTTGCCGGAACCGATTACCCCGAACCATCACCGTCTGGCGCAGAAATTCGTGACGCTCGATAATTTCTACGCCAGCGGAAACGTCAGCGGCGACGGATGGAACTGGTCCACGGCCGCGCGCGCCGGCGAGACCACGGTCATCAACGTGCCCATGAACTACGCGCACCGGAATATCGCCTACGATTTCGAAGGCACCAACCGCGAAGTCAACGTCGGGGAGCCAACCCTGGCCGGACGCAAAAAGGAGAATCCCGATACGCCGGAAGATCCCG
Organism: Candidatus Acidiferrales bacterium; assembly: GCA_035631855.1. Lineage (GTDB taxonomy): Bacteria > Acidobacteriota > Terriglobia > Acidiferrales > UBA7541 > DASQHY01. The sequence goes on along the minus strand of DASQHY010000085.1, from coordinate 3,395 downwards.
ACCTGTTGCCGGGCACGGCCGACCTGGCCGCGCCGGATAGCGCCGAAGGGGAAGCCGGAGCAGGCTACCTGTGGGATGGTGCGAAGCGCGCCGGAATCAGCATGCGCAACTATGGGTTTTTTGTCGCCCCCATCCCGGACGAAACGCCGCAGGAGGCGTCGGGAACAATTCCGATTGCCGAGATGCCTTACGAAACAAAGACTGTGGTTGCCTATCCCACAAAAGCCGCTCTTTTCGGGATCACCGATCTCTATTTCCGCGGCTTTGACACCAAGGTACCGGATTTCTTCCGCTTCAAGGAATTCGACCGCGAATTCAGACAATATGAGAAGAACGGTGTCCTGCCCGGCTTGATCCTCCTCCGTCTGCCCAGCGACCACTTCGGCACGTTCCAGACTACGCTTCGCGGGGTCAATACCGTTGAGACGCAGATGGCCGACAACGACTACGCGCTGGGCCTGCTTGCCGAAAAGGTTTCCCACAGCCGCTTCCGCAGCGATACCCTGATCTTTGTTGTCGAGGACGACGCGCAGAACGGCCCCGACCACGTGGACGCGCACCGCACCATCGCGTTTGTTATGGGCGCCTACGTGAAGCGGGGGGCCGTGGTTTCACAGCGGTACAACACGGTGAGCATGCTGCGCACCATCGAAGACGTCCTGGGGATCGACCCGCTGGGCTTGTACGACGCCTCCATTGATCCCATGGCCGGCGTGTTCCAGCCGGCGCCTGCGGACTGGTCCTATACGGCGGTCGTCCCCGAGGTGTTAAGGACAACCGCGCTGCCCTTGCCTCCGGCGGCCCACGCAACGAATCGGGCTGTTCATTCGGCGCAAACACGCGAGTATGCCGTGCCGCGCCATGACGCCGCCTATTGGGAAGAAAAAACAAAAGGTCTCGATTTCACGGTCGCGGACAAGCTCGACACGCCTCGTTTCAACCATGTGTTGTGGGAAGGACTGAAGGGTGAAGACGTTCCCTATCCGGAGGAGCGCGACGGCCGAAACCTCCGCCTCAATCGCCAGAAGCTGCTGAAGCAGAATTCCCCGAAATAAATGGTAGGCCTCGTGCGCGCTCGACCCCGAGCCTCCACCGCGTCAATTCGTCAAGCTTGCAAAGTAGGCTTCGGACAAGCAAGCTTTCAGCGAAGCTTCGGAAAAGAGGAGGACAATACCTTGATCGGGATTTCTCGCGCTTGCCGCAGGTTTGCCGCCACCGCAATTCTCGGGATGACCCTCTGCCAGGCAATGCTGGCGCAGTCTTCGACCGACGCAAAGAACAGCGTGTTTACGCTGGAAGAAGCAGTCGAGTTTGCTCTCAAGAACTACCCGGCAGTTCGAGCATCCCTGGAGCGAGCCTCGGCCGCGCGTAGCGGTGTCATCTTGGCTCGGACAAATTATCTGCCCCGGGCCGACATGCTTTGGCAGGGGAATCGCGCCACCCGAAATAATATCTTTGGGCTCTTGCTGCCACAATCCACAATTCCGTCCATTTCCGGTCCTGTCTTGCCGACGACCTCCAATCGAGGCGTTTGGGGAACTGCCGCCGGGCTCTTGTTTTCATGGGAGCCCTTCGATTTTGGACGCCGGCGCGCTCAGGTGGAGTCGGCTCGTGCTGCGGAGACGCGCACAGATGCCCAAGTGGAATTGACACGGCTCGATGTTGGCGCAGCGACAGTAAACGCGTATTTGACTCTCCTTGCGGCTGAGCAGTCGGTTCACGCCGCCCAGGCCGATGTGCAGCGACGCGAAGTATTGTCACACTCTGTCCACACACTTGTGAGCAGCCAGCTCCGCCCCGGCGCGGACGCCTCCCGGGCGGATGCGGAGTTGGCCCGCGCCAAGGCAGGCCTCGCCAGGACACAGCAGCAAGAAGCAGTCAGCCGGGCAGTTCTCACCGACATACTGGGAATCGCTGACGTACGCGTGGAAGTTCAGGGAGGTCCTCTCCTTGGACCGCCACCGGAGCTGGAAACGGTGGGACCCGGTATTTCCACTCACCCACTTGCGGAGGTCCAGCAGGCGCGTGTGCAAGAGCAGAGTTCTCAGGTGCGTGTTTTGGACCGTGCCTACTATCCGAAATTCAATTTCCAGTCCGCCGTCTATGGGCGCGGGACCGGTGCAAACACCGACGGCAGTTTTGCAGGCGGAACGTCAGGGTTGGGCATTGACCGGTCCAATTGGGCAGTTGGGTTGAGTGTGACGTTCCCGGCCCTCGATATTTTCTCGATTCGCGCAAGGAAGAGAATTGAAACTTCGAACCAGCGCGCCGAAGCCGCCCGCTATGACCAAACCATACAGGATCTCACCGGAAGGCTTCGGGAGGCACAGGCGTCATTAGAGGGCGCGCGTCGCGTGGCGGAAAGTACGCCCGTGGAGCTGAGCGCTGCGCGTACTGCCGAGGAGCAGGAGCGCATTCGCTATCAGGCGGGACTCGCAACCATCGTCGAAGTTTCCGACGCGCAGAGCTTGCTCGTCCAGGCAGAAACCGATGACGTGCTCGCGCGCCTCGCCGTGTGGCAGAACCTGGCTGCGGTCGCCGCATCCCGTGGCGATCTCCGGCCCGTCCTGCAGTTTCTGCACGGCAAAACGCAGGGAGAGCCGTAACCATGTGGCTGCTTCGCGCTGCTCTGCGCCATCCCATCAGCGTCATCGTAATCGTTATGGGTGTGGCCCTTTGTTCGATCCTCGCCGTTGTCCGGATGCCCATCGATATTTTCCCCAACCTCAACTTGCCGGTCATTTACGTCGCGCAACCCTTCGGCGGCATGTCCCCGGCGCAAATGGAAGGTTATCTGGTCTACTATTACGAATACCACTTTCTCTACATCACGGGGATTGAGTCCGTTGAATCGAAATCCATTCAAAACGTAGGCTTGCTGAAACTGTCCTTTCATCCCGGCACGGACATGAGCCAGGCGCTGGCTCAAACCGTGGGTTATGTGGATCGTGCCCGTGCCTTTATGCCTCCGGGAACCGTCTCGCCGTTCATTCTTCGTTTCGACGCAGGAAGCGTGCCGGTGGGCTATTTGGTCTTTTCCAGCGCGACGCGGAGCGTCGCCGAAATACAAGACCTCGCGTTGAACCGTGTGCGGCCCCTGTTTGCGACGTTGCCTGGAGTTTCCGCGCCTCCTCCGTTTGGCGGCAATCAACGCACCATTGTCATTAGCCTGGATCCCGATCGCCTGCGTGCCTATCGCATGTCACCGGAAGAGGTAACCCAGGCGATCAGCACCGGCAACGCCATCGTGCCCGCAGGGAATGTTCGAACCGGCGACCTCTTGCGGATCACTCCGATCAACTCCGTCGTCTCCAATATCAAGGACCTGCAGAACCTGCCCATTCGAACCGGTGCAGGTCCCGCCGTTTTTCTGCGGGACATCGGCACGGTGGACG
>DASQHY010000084.1:0-22739 GCA_035631855.1 Candidatus Acidiferrales bacterium | reverse complement strand
GTAGGCGATGATGGAATTGATGTTCCAGGTGTGGCCGTGGCGGTCGTTTTCAAACTGCGCGAGGGCGCGCGCGCGCCACTTCGTGGTGAATTGGTGATTCAGGCGCGTGATGTACAGCCGGCGATCCTGAAAGGGCGTGTGGTCCATCAGGAATTCCCGGTCGAAGATGCCGCTGAATTGCAGCTTCGTCCGGCCGAACAAATGAACCAGCATGCCGAGTTCGTGGCGAAGCTCGCGCCCATAGAAGTTCTCGTTGAGCTCGGCTTCCTTGCGGTGGACAAACGTATAATTGAAATAAAGCGGGCGGTTCTGGTTGGTGTTCACTTGAAACTGTTCCCGGGGCTCGATGTAGACGCGCGTGCCGGGAAGGCGGGCAAAACCGAGTGTGAATTGATTAAACCGCGTGCGGTCGTAGGCGTATTGGGCATAGACGTCCCAGAAGTTTTTGAGCTGGGCGTGGAAGACGCCGTCGGCGCCGGAATCTTGCAGGCGTCCCTCCGTATCGCTGGCGGAATCGTAGTTGAGTTCGAGAAAAAGCTGGCGGACATAGTGGCGATTGATAAACGGCTTGTAAATGACGTCGAGGCCGCCCCTGTGGCGGTCGGTCTCCGGCTCGAAGCCAATCTGGCTGACATCAAAGCCCCGGCCGAGGAATTTGTAGAACGCGGTCCACTGCCAGGCGTCGGAGTTGTACTGCGCCTGCGAGACGAACGAGCCGCGCTGGATGCCTCCGCTGGTGGTGACGTGGTTCTGGTTGTAGCCGGCCTGAGTTTGCCAGGTCCAGTGCGGCCCTAGAACGAGGTTGAGGTCCACGGCATGAACGCGCTCGGTGGAGCCCACATCGCCGGGCTGTTGATCGCGATTCACGGTGATGAATCCGATGGCGGAATTCTTTCCAATGTCGTGCGCGACGCGCAGGACGAAGAAGTTGGCGCCGGGAGCGAACTCGCTCAGGCGGTTGCCCGAAGCCGGGTCGGTGACCGTGAAGCGCGTGTCCTGTGTCTTGGCGTCGAGCAGGCCGATGGACCACGGGCCTTCTTTTCCGGTGAGCTTTGAACCGAACACGATGCGCTGCGGCTCCCCGTTGCTGAGGCCATTCTGATCGGTGAGGCGCGCGCCGATGCGGCGTGTGAAGAATAGCCCCAACGGCGTGGCAAAGAAATTGGAGCCCTCGGTGAAGAAGGATCGCTTTTCGGGAAAGAACAGCTCGAATCGCGAGATGGAAATGTTAATTTCATCGGCTTCCGTGTCGGCGAAGTCGGGATTGACCGTAGCGTTCAGCGTCAGATTCGGGCGCAAGCCCCAGCGAACGTCGCCACCGGCCTCATATTTCTCGCCGTTATCAAGGAAGTTGAATGCGCCGCGGCGAACGCGCGCGCCGAAGTGTGGAATGAGCTCGATATTGCGGCCCGGCTTGATGTCCTGGATTCCTGCGAGATAACCCGCCTTCGAGGGGCGCATGAAACCATCGAAACGCGTGACCATCTGCCAGTTGTCATTCTCGTTTTTCCGGACGATATCGCGGCCGAGGTTGAGGCCCCAGGTCTGCCCGGGATGAAAGCGGATGGACTTGAACGGAATGGCCACTTCCGCCTCCCAACCCCAGTCGTAGAGGCGCGCGGCGCTCTCCCAGATGCCGTCCCAGGTCATATCCATGGAGTTGCCTTCGGAAAGCAGCGCATCGAACTGCACGCCTCGCGCGTTGATGCTGAAAAAGTAGGCGGTGCGGCGGTCGCCGTAGGTATCGAGAAGGATGTTGACGCTGTCGGAGTTGGTCCGCGCATCGTGCGTATCGTAGCGGGCGATCATCTTACCGGGCTCGGAGTCGTAGCACTTGAAACCGAAATAGATTTTTTCGTCGTCGTAAAACAGGAAGGCCTCGGTGCGCTCGCTGGCTGGCGCGCCCTCGTCGGGGTTGGTCTGCAGGAACCGCGTAATGGGCGTGATTTGGCTCCAGACGGGCTCGTCAAGCCTGCCGTCCACGCGGATTTTTGCTTCGATGTGGCGGATGGTTGCGGTGTTGAACGGGGGCTCGGAAGAGGCCGTCGCGCGTCCGGGCAGCCCAGGGAAGAGCAAGAGAAACAGCCCAAGGAGGCTTCCCCTTCTCCTGGGGCGAGAGTGTGGAGTGTCTTTGATCAAGATCTCCCCGCTGATTCGTTCCCGGATGAGCGAGGCGGAGACGCATTCTAGCAAATTTCCCGAGCCGTTCTGAGGGTAGGTATAAACTCAGGCTGATGAAGGGACAGGTTCGCGTTCGGGCGGCGATTCTGGCGCGGATGCTTGAGGAAGCGCGGCGCCATCGCAGCGAAGAGTGCTGCGGGCTCTTGGCGGGAACCAACGGCGTCGTCACCGACATTCTTCCTGCGCGAAATCAACTTGCGAGCGCCACGGCCTACGAAATTGCCCCCGAGGAGTTATTCCGACTATTCAAACAGATTCGCGCTACCCGCCTTGAGCATCTGGGCATCTATCACTCGCACCCCACAGGGGAGAATTCTCCATCACCGCGAGACGTCGAGCGCGCGTTTTATCCGGATGTTGCTTACTTCATCGCGTCGCCGGACGAAGGAGCGAAGGCTGCGGTCCGGGCGTTTCAGATTCGCGATGGGGTGATGACCGAGCTCGAAATCATTCCGCTGTGAGCAGGATGGTTCACTCAGTTAGGCATGGCGGGCGACGTATGGAGGGTCGACCTCAATATCGAGGGTGCCCGGCAGGTTTTTCCACAATGGGAGTGAGCACTCCCAAATTGAAAGTAGGGGAAGTGGGTTCCTGGGCTAGCAGAGCAAGAGCGGCGCATAACTTATTGATGGCAAGTGAGATGTGGCGCAGTGCAGATGTAGTTTAGGCTGGCTGAAGACGTGCAATGGAGGGGGCCCGTGGGCGCACTCCAAATAACGGCCTGCAGATTCCGGCGCGCGAGGGGGAAGGGGCTTGCTCGCCAGTTTTTGCAGGACGTTCCCACCTGCCTCTGAGAGGGAAGCTAGGATGGATGACCCCACGCCCCGGTCAAAAAAAGACCGGGAATCGGAGTGCGCTCTTCGGGGCTCTTGTTCCCAAGCAAGAGCCCCATTTTTTTTCTCTCCGATCTAATCTTCGTTAGCTCTTCTTGCCGATGTCCGGAAATGCTTCGCGGTGATTTCTGGTCATTGCGGGACAGATTTCAACCTGCTAGCGGATCTCTTGCGCCGTCATCTCTACCCGGCGCGTCACGGGAATGCCGGCACAGCGAAGAACATTGGCCACTTCGGTTTCCTTCAGCCGCGAGGCGTCGTATTCAAACGTGAGCCGCTTGGCAGCCTCATCCACGCGGAAGCGGCGCAGGCCATAGGTGTTGGCGAACGCGCCCAGCTTGCGAAGCTGTTCGTTGTTTAACGGCGATTGCAGCTCGTAGGTAATCTCCAGCAAGGTCATGGCGCTAGCATAGTAGCCTCTGAGGCGCCCTAATTCATCTCCGTCGAGCCTTTTTACGCGATCATTTGAGGAAATCCGCAATCTGCCGCGCGATCCAGTTGGGATGCTCGTTGTCAAGCGAGTGCCCAGTTTGCTTCAAAAAGCGGGCATAGCCGGGCGTGTTGACCATCTCTGCGGCCACCTGCCGGGTGTACTGGCCAAGCCCCCCACAAGTGTCCTCGTAGCCGCAGAACAGAAGCATTCGCTTCGTATTAAGCAAATACAAGGGTTGCTGAGTTCCGGGGGCGAACTGTTGCTGGCTGAAGGCCAGTTGTTCGGCACCGAGGCGCCAGTGCCAAGCCCGGAAATTGGCGTCATAAGTCTCCTGCCGATCGATTCGAGAGCCCAGGATGAGACTCTTCTTGCATTGATATTTGTCCGAGAACCAGCACTGCGCTTGAGGTGGGCCGCCCAGACCACCGACCGGCGACCAATCGAAACCGCCATAAAACAGCTCTCTGCGCAGCTCGGGAGTTTCATGGTCGGGCAGGAACCTGTCCTCCAATCCGCCCCACTTCAGCGATTGGTTGACCGCCCTATCCTTGAGCATGTCCCAGCCAGTATCGCACCCAGCCGCTACGGCGTTGCGCTGGGCGATCATGGAAGGCCAGATGGCCGCAGGAGACCAAGGCACGACGTTGGTAATCCACGGCGTATTGGGCCGGCGGCCAAGCCGCATCGCCATGTTTCCACCAAGGCTTCCGCCGACGACTGCTTTGATTTTGGGCTTGAGTTGTCCGTGGAGTTGTCCGTCCAGAGTGTCTACGAATGCCACGATGAACTCCTCAATAAAGTCCACAACCGGCGTGACGTGGCATGCGACCGCGGAAATGGGCGAGATCCGCCGATGATCGATATTGTCGGCGTACCCGCTCGTCGGGAGATCCAGCGAGATGACCGTCCAGTTCTTTCCGCCGAGGTGATGCAGCGCCTCAGTGAGATCGTCCGCTTCTTCCAGTCTTGAATCCATGCCATGGATGAAGAGGATTACCTGCGCGTCAGGGGCAAGCGCGGGAAGCAGGTCCGCCGGGACTTGGCGCCCGGGCCCGCCGTCCACGAGCGGGCTCGGAGGTCTTTGAAACGCCGGCGGCTGAGCGTGCGCGATCATGTAACGGGTGTTCACAGGGATGTTGAACCGGGGGACGTTCACCCTGATCTGAAACTCCGGAAACTTGCCGCTGTTGGTGGGAACGTTCACCGGACGGTAGGGCTGATCGTCTTCGCCGGAGACAGCGATCCACCCGAGCGCTTGCCGCTCCGGCGAGGCGTGCGGGCCCCGCAACGCTTTTGCCACCTGATAGGCGCGATTGAGCGCCGTCGTGAGCGAGTTCGCTGAGGCTCCCGCGCATCCTGGATTGCCGTGCAGGGTCGCCTCATTGGGATGGAACTGCACGAATCGTTCGAACACCGCTTTCCCCGTCACGCTTAGATCTGCGAAGGCGTTGCCGAAATCGCGGTCCGCAGGTGCGTTGGCCGAGGCGGGCCCATTCCGTGTGAACCTCTGCGCCGCCTGGCACAGGTCGTTGAGCGGATCTTTTTTCGCAGCGGCAGCGCGCAACTCCGCACGGACGCGCCCTTCGTTGGCGCCCAGTGTGCTACCGGGTGCCCCGGTAATGTTGCTAGTCGGGGGCGAATCGTACATCCCCTGAGTCGCCGGCTGCGGCGGCCTGAACCCGATGAAGGTGTAGTCGCCCTGCGACTGTGTGGGCGTCCAATCGAGCATGTCGCGAGGCGCGATGTAATAATCCGGCGGCGCAAGCCTTGGGGCTTTGCATGCCGGTTCGCTGGGGGTTCCTTGAGGTGGTGGAGTTACATCTTGGTGATTCATCGCGATCGTTCTACCCTCACAGTCCAACTCCGCAGGAGGGTGGTTCCACGCGTCTCCCGGCACGGTGACGACCTGATCGTCGTTCTGACCGCAGCGGTAGGTAATCTCCATCGCCTGCGTGCAAAAGGTTCGCGTTTTCGCTTGCACACCGGCGCGCTGATAAGCATCTTGCGTGGGAGCCTTGTACGAACAAGAGCCACGATCATCGCAGACTTGGGCGACGAGCTTAGTGAGGTTTCCATCGAGCTGGATGTCGAGGCATCCGATGCGCGCCTTGGTCACTGTGATGGCAGCGGCTCCGGCGGGAAATACATGATTCGCAGGCAGCGGTGCAGGATTGCAGAGCAACTCCGCGGGGGGTTGGTTCCAAGCGTCCCCCGGCACCGAGATCGTCTGAAAATCATTGTGGCCGCACTGGTAGGTGATCTCCATCCCTTGCGTGCAGAACGTTCGCGTGGCGGCATGCACGCCTTCGCGGGTGTATTGGTCTTGCGTGGGCGCCTTGAACGAACAGGCTTTCTTGCCGTCGCACGCCCGGCCGACTATGCCTGTGAGGTTTCCCTCCTTTTGGATGTCCAGGCATCCGATGCGCGCCTGGCTCACAGTGATGGCGTCGGGTGTCGGCGCGTGGGCCGGAGGAGCCGCCGCGCTGCAATCCAACAGCGCCGGCGGATTGTTCCAGGCGTCCCCCGGCACCGAGACAGTGTGAAAATCATTGGGACCACACCCGTAGGTTATCTCCATTCCCTGGGTGCAGAACGTTCGCGTGGCCGCATGTACTCCCCTGCTCGTGTACTCCTGCGGCGTCGGAGCTTTGTAGGAGCAAGTCTGCCGGTTGTTGCAAGCTTGACTGACGAGCCCCGTCAGGTTTCCTTGCGGCTGGATATCGAGACATCCGATGCGTGCCTGTTGCACAGCAATGACTTTGGCGCTGCTACCGGGCGGGGGAGGCGGAGGCGGCGGAGCCTCGCACACCAATTCCGCTGGAGGGTGGTTCCATGCGTCCCCCGGGACGGCCACGACCCTCGCGGGACCATTGCCGCACTGGTATGTAATCTCCATCCCTTGAGTGCAGAATGACCGCGTGCGTGCCTGGACGCCCTCGCGTTTGTATTGGTCCGGCGTCGGGGCTTTGTACGAGCAAGATTGCCTGTTGTTACAGGCGCGCGCGACAACGCCGGTGAGGTTCCCATCGGTTTGGATGTCCAGGCACCCGATTCGCGCCTTGGTCACGCGGATCTGGCCCTGCGCGACGCCTCCTCCGACGAGCAACGAACAAAACATGATTCTTCCAACGAGAGACAACCGGAATTTCATAAAGCCCCCCTCCTCGCTCAAGCAAACCGCGCAGGGCGTTCCGCCCTCCACTGACTCAACCCTATGTTCTCCGCTCGCAAGCTAGAGGCGCTGGTGAGAACACGAGCGGCCGTTCTCCAGTAAAGCAGTTTGTAGCGTGAACTGCGCCGAAATGCATCCTGCAGACCCGACCGGGGATTCCTTTGACTTTGAAGGCGCCGAGCATTGTATACCCGTTTTGCCCTCGCAAGAGCTTTTGTGTGCCGAGTCCATGCAGGCCAACGGTCTGCAATCAGTACCCACCTCGCGCAATGACCCCAGATTCATTCCACTCTTGCCAAGCTCTCCCTCCGCAGCGAAGCTGGCAGTTCGGTGCCGATTCATCCCTTTCTGAATCTATCCCCGAACCACGTCAACTCATCTAAGATAGAGCCGATGAACGAGCCTTCCTCACCGAAGCCGGCCCACGGCCTCCCCATCTTGAATTCCGCGCCGCCCGCAAAGGATCCCGTGTGCGGGATGAGCGTGGTCCCCGAGCGTGCCGCCGCACGCGTCGAGCACGCGGGGAAGATGTATTACTTCTGTGGCGTGGGCTGCGCCGAACGTTTTCGCAAAGAACCTGCGCGCTACTTGGCCGCTCCGGGCACTGCGGGGATGAGCCACGTCACGCTCGTGGGGATTGCGGGGGCCGCATCGCCGGCGGCAACTGAGAAGCCCGCTGCATCGGCCGCTGAAAAGGCCGCGGGCGATGCGCGGAAGTACACCTGTCCAATGCATCCGCAGGTTGTACAGCAAGGGCCGGGGGCCTGCCCAATCTGCGGGATGGCGCTTGAGCCGATGGAGGTGATCGCCGAAGAGGAAGCCGACCCTGAACTGGTGACGATGTCGCGCCGGTTCTGGGTGAGCGCCGCACTGACCGCGCCAATTCTAATCCTGGCCATGTCAGAGATGGCCCTGGGCCACGCAGGCATCCTCTCGAACAGCGCACGAAACTGGTTCGAGCTGGTTCTGGCGACTCCGGTAGTTGTGTGGGGCGGCTGGCCGTTTTTCGAGCGTGGGTGGGCTTCGATCATCCATCGCAGCCCGAATATGTTCACGCTGATCGCCATCGGGACCGGCACAGCATACCTCTACAGCTTGGTGGCAGCGCTTGCCCCTGGAATTTTTCCGGCGTCTTTTCGCATGCATGGTGGAGAAGTTGCAGTTTATTTCGAATCGGCGGCGGTAATCACTACGCTGGTGCTGCTCGGGCAGGTGTTGGAGTTGCGCGCGCGCCGGCGGACTTCGAGCGCGATTCGCGCGCTTCTGGGGCTTGCGCCAAAAACGGCGCGGCAGGTGGCGGCGAACGGGGAAGAACACGACGTTGCGCTCGAGCAGGTGAGACCCGGAGACCGCTTGCGCGTGCGGCCGGGCGGAAAAGTTCCGGTGGACGGAGTCGTCGTCGAAGGAGCGAGCACCGTGGATGAGTCCATGGTCACGGGCGAGCCTCTGCCGGTGGAGAAAAAGCCGGGCGACCGCGTGACCGGCAGCACCGTAAATGCCACGGGAAGTTTTGTGATGCGCGCCGAACGGGTGGGTAGCGAAACGCTGCTGGCGCAAATTGTGCGCATGGTCAGCGAGGCGCAGCGCAGCCGCGCGCCGATCCAGGGGCTCGCCGACGTGGTTTCCTCGTATTTTGTGCCGGGCGTGGTTGTGGCGGCGGTGATTACGTTTGCCGTGTGGGCCATGTTTGGTCCGGAGCCGCGGCTGGCCTATGCCCTGGTCAATGCTGTGGCCGTGCTGATTATTGCCTGTCCGTGCGCGCTGGGACTGGCGACGCCCATGTCCATCATGGTGGGTGTGGGGCGCGGAGCGACATCGGGTGTGCTCATCAAGAACGCCGAGGCGCTCGAGATTCTGGAGAGAGTGGACACCGTGGTCGTGGACAAAACCGGAACACTCACCGAGGGGAAGCCGCGCGTGGTTTCGGTTTCCGTCGCGCCGGGCAGCAGGCTCAGCGAAGCGGAGCTACTGCAGTTGGCGGCGAGCCTCGAGCAGGGCAGCGAGCATGCGCTCGCCTCGGCGATCGTCGGCGCGGCGAAGGAGAAAGGTCTGGTGCTCGAAAAACCCACAGAGTTTCAGTCCATCACCGGCCAAGGCGTCCATGGAAAAATCGCCGGGCGGAGTGTAGCTATCGGGACGGAAAGATTCTTGAAGGGTCTCGGCATGGAAATGAAAGGCGAGGCCGCTGCGACGCCCGCGTCGGCGCAGACTGCAGTTACTCCCGTATTCGTAGGTGTGGACGGCTCCGCAGCGGGCATCCTCTCGATAGCCGACCCGATCAAAGCCTCGACGCCTCAAGCAGTGGAGGCTCTTCATCGCGCGGGCGTGCGTATTGTCATGCTCACCGGGGATCGCCGGGAAACCGCAGCAGCCGTGGCGCAGAAGCTGAGGATTGATGAAGTCGAGGCGGAGGTCTTGCCTGGCCGAAAGGCCGAGATTGTCCGCCGACTCCAGAGTGAAGGACGCGTGGTGGCGATGGCGGGCGACGGCATCAACGACGCTCCCGCGCTGGCGGCGGCAAACGTCGGCATCGCCATGAGCACCGGTACGGACGTGGCCATCGAGAGCGCCAGTGTGACGCTGCTGCGTGGCGACCTGCGCGGGATCGCCAAGGCGCAGCGGCTCAGCCGCGCGACCATGCGCAATATCCGCCAGAACCTCTTCTTCGCTTTCCTCTACAACGCCCTGGGAATCCCTCTCGCTGCCGGAGTGCTCTTCCCGTTTTTCGGCCTGCTTCTCAATCCCATGATCGCCAGCGCCGCGATGAGCTTCAGTTCCGTCTCGGTGATTGGAAATGCCCTGCGCCTGCGCAAGGCGCGACTCTAACTTGTGTTGGCACTCACTTCACAGGGTGCCGAAGGATGGTGCGCAACTTGGCTGGCGCAACACGCCGCGGGTCGGAGAGATAAATTTCGTGATGGATGCCGTGAAAGGAAAAACCGTTTGCCTCCGCAAAGCTCCTCATCTGCGATATGGTTGTGTGCTCCTGGTCGTACGGACCTACATGGAGGACCTGGACGCAGCGGCCCTCATCGAGCGATTCGAGTGTGACCTGCGAGACTTCGGCGGGCTTTCCCTTTGCGCGGAGTTTGCCGATTGCCTCACTCGCTTCCTTTTGCGTGACGAATTCGGGTGTGCGAATCATCAGCTTCCAGTCCCACACTTTGCCGGGGTCTCCGACAGATCTTTGTGGATTCGTGGAGTCCCACCAAATTCCTTCCAGTTTTGAGACCGTGTAGTCTCGCCCGGCGAACTTGCGCGCCATTTTCACGGTAAACGCGACGTTGTAAAGGGCGCCGATGCCGGCCTGAAAGAGCTTGTCGCCCGGCTCGCCGCGTCCTTGAATGGCCAGATATTGCGCGGCGCCCATTTCCACCAGGACGGGCTTTCGTGGCGTGACGTACTCCGCTTTGTGCAGGGCGCAAATGTCATATTTCTTCGGCTTCGCCTTTGGCATCGGACCTCCCGCCGATTCAAACGAGCAAATTGAAGGCCATGATTACCCTTTTTGAGGGTCGAGTGGCAAGAAGATCCTCCCTGCCGGCCGCGGAAGGTCAGCGACCTAGGGACGATTCCCGAATCTCCTCGTCTAATCCCCAGGGGAACATTTGCTCGGGCCAAGGCGTATAGGTCATTAGAGGCCGGTGGTGCGACAGGAGCACGCGCATGTCTAGCAACGGCAATGTCATTGGCAATGGGAACGGGAAGCACGGCCGGAAGCGGCGCCGGAGAATCATCGTCGGCTCCATCATCGGAGTTGTCGTGATTGGCACCGGCTACGGGGTGATGGCCGCGCTCCGTCCAAACAATGCCATTGATCCCTCGAAGCTCGCCGCGGTGGAGCGGGGCGACCTGGCGCGTTCGGTGGTAGCCACGGGCAAGATTCAGCCGCTGGCGAAAGTGGACGTGAAATCCAAAGCCAGCGGAATCGTGAAGAAACTCGGCGTGGATTACGGGGACACCGTGAAGGTCGGCCAGGTGCTCGCGGAACTCGACAAGGTCCAACTCGAAGCGAATGTGAAAGAGGCGCGCGCGAATCTGCAGGCGGCGCAAGCGGCGCACGATTCGGCGCAGTCCACGCTCGAACGGAACCTCGTGGATGCGGAAGGGCCGGACGTGCCGTTCTTGAAAACGAGCATGGACCGCGCCCGGCAGATGTTGAAGGACGGCCTGATTGCGAAGTCGCTGGTCGAGGACGCCGAAAAAGCGTACCAGATGGGCTTGAACAAGCAGATGTCGGCGGCGCGAAACGTGGCGGTGGCGCGCGCGGAAGTGGAAAAGGCCAAGGCGCAAGTCGCCCAGGCCCAGGCAGCGCTCGACCGCGCCGATGAGGATTTGCGGAATTCCACGATTGTGAGCCCCATCAACGGGCTGGTGTTGTCGCGCGACGTCCAGGTGGGCGACGCGGTCAGCTCGATCCTGGTGCTGGGCTCGCAGGCAACCCTGCTGATGAGCCTCGGCGACGTCAGCGAAGTCTATGTTCTTGGGAAAGTGGACGAGGCGGACATTGGCAAGGTGTACATAAACCAGCCGGCGCGGATCGTCGTCGAATCATTCAAGGACAAGAAATTCGACGGCAAAGTGACCAAGATTTCGCCGCTCGGAAAAGAAAAGGACAACGTCACCACGTTCGAAGTGCGCGTCTCCATCCGCAACCCCGGCGGGGAACTCAAGGCCAACATGAGCGCCAACGCCGAAATCCTTCTCGAAGAAAAGAAAAGTGTCCTGATGATTCCCGAAGCGGCCCTGATTTACGACAAGGAACGCAACGCTTCGGTGGAGCTCCCCGATGCCAAGGCCGATCACGGCCGCCGCAAGGTTTCCGTGAAGCTGGGAATCTCCAACGGCGTGAAAACCGAAATCCTCGCGGGGCTCAACGAGAAGCAGCAGGTGATCCTGCAGTAGCGGAGGCCGGCGATGTCCTTTCGCGATCTCCTGGCCGACACGCTGGCGACGCTCTGGGCGCACAAGCGCCGCACCTTCCTCACCATGTTCGGCATCGCGTGGGGAATTATTTCCATCACGCTGATGGTTGCTGCGGGCGCCGGATTGGGCGTCGGCATCCAGCGCAACGCGGAAACGTTTGGCAAAGACGTGATGATCGTCTTTGCCGGACGCACCAGCCTGCAGGCCGGCGGGACGCGCGCCGGACGCAAGGTCAATTGGACCGAGGACGATTACCTGAAGGTGCAGCAGGAAGCTCCCGCGTGCAAGTACGCGATGCCCGAGCTCGGCAACCAGGTTCAAGTGCGCAGCCTGTTCAACAGCGGCGATTTGAATGTCGTCGGCTCGCTGCCGCCGTTCGCCGAAATCCGCAGCGTTGAGGTGAAGGAAGGCCGCTTTTACAACGACCAGGACAATGCCGCGGTGCGCCGCGTGGCGTTTCTTGGCACCGACGCTAAGAAGCAGCTTTTTGCCGACCGTCCCGCTGTTGGCGCTACGATTTGGCTGAACGGCGCTCCGTTCAGTGTGATCGGGGTGATGAAGCCGAAGGACCAGAACTCCAGTTATGACGGCTTCGATGTACGCAAGGTGTTCATTCCGTTCAACACCATGTTGCAGGACTTTCCGAACAAGCCTCCCGCTGCCGAGCATTCGATCGATCGTCTCCTGGTGGCGCCGTGGTCCCTGGAAACTCATGCCGAATGCGTGCGCCAGGTGCGGAAGACGCTCGGGCGGCTCCACGGTTTCGATCCCCGCGACAAAGAGGCCGCCGGAATCTGGGACACGGTGAAAGATTCGCAGGCCCGCCGAATGATTATTGACGGGATGGAGTATTTTCTCGGCGCGGTGGGGGTGGCGACTCTTTTCCTCGGCGGCCTGGGCGTAATGAACGTGATGCTGGTGGCGGTGCGCGAGCGCACTCGCGAAATCGGCGTGCGTATGGCGCTGGGTGCGACGCGCCGCTCGATCCTGCGGCAGTTTTTTGTGGAAACGATGATTGTCGTGTTTCTGAGCGGCGGCGTCGGGTTGGGAATCGCTTACGGGTTCTGCGCGCTCTTCAACCTGCTTCCTCTGCCGCCGTTTTTTGCGGGGTTGCTGGCGAGCTGGAAATTGGGAGTGCTTTCGGTGTTTCTGCTTGGAACGATTGCCGTGCTCTCCGCGATCTATCCCGCAAGCCGCGCCGCGGAAGTGGACCCTATCGAGGCGCTGCGCTTCGAGGCGGGAGGATAGAAGCGATGTTTCGCGAAATCCTAAGGCAAGCATGGGCGGCATTGGGACGCAATCCCACACGAAGTATGCTCACGATGATGGGCATCGTCTGGGGCATCGTCTCAGTAACTCTGCTGCTCAGCTACGGCAGCGGCTTCCGGAACGTGCTGATGTACACCTTCGAAGTATTCGGCAAAGGCGCTGTGGTCTGCTGGCCGGGAACCACCAGCGAGCAGGCCGGTGGCGAGCGCGCAGGAAAGAGAGTGCACTTCGACCAGGAAGATGTGGAATGGATTCGCGCACAGGCGCCGCTGGTAAAGCGCGCGACGCTCGAAACGGTGCGGTTCAAGGGCATTTCGTTTCAGGAGCGTCTTTCCGACACCGCGATTCGCGGCGTCTATCCGGAATACGGCGAAATGCGCAACGAAGTGCCCCTGGAAGGCCGGTGGATCAGTTCCGAGGACGTGACGGACCGCCACCGCGTAGTGTTTCTCGGCGCGCGCCTCCGCAAGAAGCTTTTCAGCGGCCAGCCGGCCATTGGCGAAGAGGTGCGCATTGATGGCGTGCGGTTCACCGTGATCGGCTCGATGGATACGAAATTCTCCGACAGCAATTACTTCACCAGTGACGACGAGTCTGCATTCATTCCGTACACCGCCGCGGGGGATATGTGGGATGCCCGCTATGCCAGCGTGATGTTGTTTGAGCCGATTGCGCCGCAGTTCGAAGCCCCGGCGATGCAGCAGGTGCGTGATACGGTGGCCAGCCGCCAGCGCTTCTCGCCGCACGACAAGCGCGCCATCCAGATGTTTGGCCGCCAGGAATTCAAGCCCATCTACGACGGGATAACCATCGGGATCGAAGTGCTGCTGTTTTTCATCGGCGCGCTGACGCTGGGAATCGGGGGAGTGGGCGTCATGAACATCATGCTCGTGTCGGTCGAAGAGCGTGTGCGGGAGATCGGGCTTCGCCGCGCTCTGGGGGCGCGGCGCCGGCACATCCGGCTGCAATTCCTCGCGGAAGCTTTGGCGCTGACGCTGGTGGCCGGTGCCGTGGGCATCCTGCTATCGGTGGGAATCGTCTCTGCGATCGGCACGCTGCCTTTTCTGGGCCCCGCCTACGAAGACACCACCGGCAAAGTGGATATCCACCTGCAAATCTCGCTCGCGACCCTGGTAATTTCCACAGGAATCCTCGTGGTGGTCGGCGTCATGAGCGGGCTTCTTCCCGCCCTGCAAGCCTCGCGGCTCGATCCTGTGGAAGCACTGAGATACGAGTAGCCACGAGTCCTTCAGGTTTGCCCGAGAAGGATGTCGAGGTAAGCGATCAGGTCGGGCGAGTCCCAGTGTTGCGGGCCAATCACTTTTCGTGCGATCTTGCCGTCGCGGCCAATGATATACGTCTCCGGATACATGGACGAACCGTAGGTAAGCGCGATCTGCGAGAGGTTCCCTTTCAGGGAAGGATCGCGGTACGTGGGGAACGTCACGTTCTGATTCTTCAGGAATTTCTCGTACGCGGCCTGGTCGGAGTCGGCGCTGACGCCGAAGACCAGCCCTCCGCGCGAAGCGATTCGCTCTTGCAGGCGGTTCAGCGAAGGCGTCTCCTCGACGCACGGCGGACACCAGGTGGCCCAGAAGTTCAGGACCACCACCTTTCCCCTCAGGTCGGCGAGCTTCGCGGGTTTCCCATTCAGTTCGAACTGGAACTCCGGCGCACGCCTTCCTGCGGGACTCGATTCCCCCTGGCGATAGTTCGGTGACGCCAGAATCACCACAACGGCGAGGCCGGCGGCGAGCATCACCCAGCCAGCGATTCTGCGGATGTGAGCCACGGAATGCTATGATAACAGTTTCAGACCGCACCGCGTGAGACGGCTTACCGTTCTCCCAGTTCCCATGAACCCTTCAATCAACGTCAGCGCCATCGTGCCCGCCCGCAACGAAGAAGAGACGATTGCGGCCGCCGTCACCTCTCTGGCCGCCCAGCCGGAGATTGCCGAAGTTATTGTAGTGAATGACCAGTCCACCGACCGCACGGCGGAGGTGCTGCGGTCGCTCTCCGCGAGTGCTCCGAAATTGCGGCTGCTGGAGAGCGGTGCACTGCCTCCCGGCTGGGTGGGAAAGAACCACGCACTTTCCCAAGGCGCCGCCGCGGCCAAAGGCAACTGGCTCTTGTTCACTGACGCCGACGCGGTGCATTTGCCGGGTTCGGCGGGACGGGCGCTGGAGACGGCGGCAAAATGGGACGCGGCGGTGGTTTCTTACTCGCCGGAACAAGTAATGAGGACGTGGTGGGAGAAAGCACTGATCCCGTTTGTCTATACGCGGCTGGCGCACAGATTTCTTTATGGGCTCAGCGACCCACACTCCTCCACGGCCGTGGCAAACGGGCAGTACCTGTTGATTCGCAAAGATGCCTACCAGGCCATCGGGGGACACGCCGGCGTCGCAGGGGAAGTGCTTGAAGACGTGGCCCTGGCACGGCGGGCTCGGCAGGCGGGATACCAACTCTACTTTGCGCCCGGAAACTCTGTTGTGCGCGTAAGGATGTACCGCACTTTTGCGGCGATGTGGGAAGGGTGGACGAAAAACCTCTATCCACTAATGGGAGGCACTAGAAGCGCGGTTTGGGCCGAGTTGCGCAGTGTGGTGCCATGGATTCCGCTGCTCATGCTCCCGCCTGGCGTCATCTATCACGTGCTTGCGTGGGTGGGGCTCCTCCTCCTAGCTGGTCGCCACGCGGTCTATGCCGGAGTGCTGCGGAGGAATCGATTTCCGGTTTCGGGAATCCTATACTATATGCCTGGAGTGGCGCTCTATGCCGGCGCGCTGGTGGTTTCCGCGCGGCGCTATGCGCGGGGAACCGTGAGTTGGAAGGGGCGCGAATACCCGGTGAGGATCGGCGGAAGCTAGGCGAAAAACAGAAATGGTCTATCTCACGCGAAAAATTGAGTTCTCCGCTTCGCATCTGTACCACAATCCGGCGTTTTCCGCGGAAGAGAACCGCCGCATTTTTGGCAAGTGTAATAATCCGCATGGCCACGGCCACAACTATGTGCTGGAGGTCACCATAGCCGGTGAACCCGACCCTGCCACGGGGATGGTGCTGGACCTGAAGGAGCTGAAGGAAATCCTGCAGCGCGAGATTATCGAGCGCATGGACCACCGCTTCCTAAATTACGAGGTCTCTGAACTCGCGGGGCAGATTCCCACGTGCGAGAATATTGCCGCGGTCATCTGGAAACTGCTGGAGCCGAGAATCACCAGGGGGACGCTTCACCGCGTACGGCTGTACGAGACTCCCGACCTCTTTGTGGACTGCTTTCGGCAGTCTCGAAACGGGAGCGGCCCCCGATGATTGAGCCGGAACGAGGGAATCCGTTGCAAGTCGTCTTGACGAAACGCTACCGCTTTGCCGCTTCCCACCGTCTGCACAATCCGGCGTTTGGTGAGGATGAGAACTGGCACGTCTACGGGAAGTGCAACAATCCCTACGGTCACGGCCATAATTATGTCGTCGAGGTGAGCGTCTCCGGGCCTGTGGACCCCGCGACGGGCATGATCGCGCATCTAGGTGAACTCGATGCCTTTGTGGAACGCGAGGTCCTCGAGCCCTTTGATCAGCGCTATTTGAACGAGGAAGTCCCGGCGTTTCATGCGCGGGTACCGACCACGGAGAATCTTTGCATCGAAATTTACAGCCGGCTCAAGGGGTTTCCCGGAGCGCGTGTGGAGCGAATCCGCGTGGAAGAGACCGGGCTGAATAGTTTTGAGTATATCGGCGGCGCCTAACCTAAGGAGGAAACTGTGACGAAACCCATCGAGGAAATCCAACTCAACGAGCCGGGCCGCACGGGGCCCCGCGATTCCATCGCGGACCTTGCTCGGCGGATGATTTTCCTCCTGGGGGAGGACCCGGAGCGCGACGGTCTCCGGAAGACCCCGGAGAGATTCGAAAAGGCGCTGCGGTTTCTGACCAGCGGCTACCAGCAGGATATGGACCGCATCCTGAACGGCGCGACCTTCAGCGTCTGCTATGACGAGATGGTGGTGGTGAAGGACATCGAGTTATTCAGCCTGTGCGAGCACCACCTGCTGCCGTTTTTTGGAAAGTGCCACGTGGCCTACCTGCCGAACAAGAAAGTCATCGGCCTGAGCAAAATCGCCCGTGTGGTGAACATGTTTTCGCGGCGGCTGCAAATTCAAGAGCGGCTCACCAGCCAGATCGCCAAGGCCATCAACGAAAAAATCAGCCCCGAAGGAGTCGGCGTCATCATCGAGGCGAGGCACCTGTGCATGGTGATGCGCGGAGTCGAGAAACAGCATTCGCAAGCAGTGACCAGCGCCATGCTCGGCGCATTCCGGGAAAACAAACAGACGCGCGATGAATTCCTCGCGCTGGTCCGCACTAACCGCAACCAGGCCAGTATCTAGCAGAGGGGCGCGCCCCGCGAGCCCTTCGGCGGCTCGCTTTACAATTTCTTTGCACCCCGACCGGGGCTATGCTACGCTCAATGTGTCGAAGAGAAGACGGAACAAGCATAAAAGAAAGGGCGCGACTGAGGGGGCGACTTGAGAGAAGCCAAATCAGTGCTGATTGAGCAATATCGAGTGCACGTAAAAGACTCCGGCTCGCCGGAAGTGCAAATCGCACTGTTGAGCGAGCGCATCAACTACCTGACCACGCATCTCAAGGCGCACGTGAAAGACCACGCGTCGCGGCGCGGATTGATCATGATGGTCAATAAACGCCGCCGTCTGCTGGACTACCTGAATCATCGCGACCCGGATCGGTATCGAGAGATTGTCGAACGCCTCAGCTTGCGCAAGTAGCGGCCCGGCCCGCATGGCCGGCCAACACCCGCGTAGAAACACAGAATCCCACTGGAATCTGAGCAGCGTTCTCCGCCCCAATGTTTTGGGCGCGCGGCAGCGGTCTTTCTAGATTGCATCTCCTGCAACACCGGCCCGCTTTCTCTTCCTCATGAAAAACGGAAGCTTCTTCTCCGTACTTGATAGCTCCTCGCAAAGACGAGCGAGCGAAAGGAATTTACAGTGATGCCAGAAACAAATCATTTGCCGGCGCCACACCAGGTGCAAGTCGAGGTGGGCGGACGCATGCTCATTCTGGAGACCGGCAAGATTGCCAGACAGGCCAACGGCGCCATTGTGGCGCGCTACGGCGATACTGTCGTGCTGGTCACGGCGTGTATGGCCTCCACCAAGAACGACCGCGATTTTCTTCCTCTCACGGTGGACTATCGCGAGTACACCTATTCGGCGGGGAAAATTCCCGGCGGGTTTTTCAAACGCGAGGGGCGCCCTTCGGAGCGCGAGATTCTGGTTTCCCGCCAGATTGACCGGCCCATGCGCCCGCTCTTCCCGGAAGCGTGGCGCAACGAAACGCAAATCGTCGCCATGGTGCTGTCCGCGGACAGCGAAAACGATCCCGACGTCATTGCCGTGACCGGAGCCTCCGCGGCGGCGTTTTGCTCCGATCTGCCGTTCGAGCAGCCCATCGCCGCCGTGCGCGTGGGCTTGCTGGAAGGCAAGCTCGTTGCCAACCCCACCGTGGCGGAGCAGAAGACCAGCCTGCTGAACATCGTCGTGGCCGGAAGCGAACAGGCCATTGTGATGGTGGAAGCTGGCGCTCTGGAAGTAACCGAAGACACCGTTGCGGATGCTCTCGAGTTCGCGCACGCGCAAATCAAGCGCATCATCGCGGCCATCCGCGAATTGCACGCCAAAGTCAGTCCCAAGAAAGTGATGGTTGCGCCGCTGCCGTTCGACAATGCCCTCTACGCGCAAATCGAGAAGCACTACGGCGAACGGCTCCGCGACGCGCTCGATACCGCCAAGCATCCCAAGCAAGACAGCTATCACCTCGTGGATGCCCTGAAGGATGAAATCCTGGCCACCATCCCCGAAGAGGAGGAAGAAAAGCGGGGCTTGGCGGTGCGTGCTTTCGAGCGGCTGCGCGAGAAAATCTTCCGCGATGACATGCTGATCCGCAGGCGGCGTCCCGACTCCCGCGCCTTCGACCAGATTCGCCCGATCACCGGCGAAGTCGGTTTGCTGCCGCGCGTGCACGGCTCCGCGCTCTTTACGCGCGGAGAGACGCAGGCTCTCGCCACGCTCACCCTCGGCACCAAAGAGGACATGCAGCGGATGGACCTGCTGTTTGAGGAGGACACCTTCAAGCGGTTCATGCTGCACTACAATTTTCCTCCCTTCAGCGTGGGCGAGGTGAAATTCCTGCGCGGTCCCGGCCGCCGGGAGATCGGCCACGGCGCTTTGGCCGAACGCGCTCTCGCGAACCTGCTTCCGCCGGACACGGAATTCCCGTACGCCATGCGCCTCGTGTCGGACATTCTCGAGTCCAACGGCTCGTCTTCCATGGCCACGGTATGTGGCGGATCGCTGGCGCTGATGGATGCCGGCGTGCCGCTGCGCTCCGCGTGCGCGGGCATTGCCATGGGCTTGGTGGTGGAAGGCGATAAGTACGCCATCCTCACCGACATCGCCGGAGCTGAGGACCACTATGGCGACATGGATTTCAAAGTGGCGGGCACGCGAACCGGCATCACCGCGCTGCAAATGGACATCAAAGTCGGCGGCATCAGCATCGGCATGATGCGGGAAGCACTGGCGCAGGCGCGCAAAGCCCGCTTCGAGATTCTCGACGTGATGGAGCAAACGCTTGCCAGCCCGCGTGCGGCCATTTCTCCGTACGCCCCCAGACTCTATGCCCTCAACATCCCCACGGACAAGATTCGCGACCTCATCGGTCCGGGCGGAAAGAAAATCCGTTCGATCATCGAAGCCACAGGGGTGAAGATTGACGTTATGGACGACGGCAAGGTCCATATCTTCTCCACGAACGGGACTTCGGGTGATGCGGCGCTGCAGATGGTGCGCGACATTACCGCCACCGCGGAAATCGGCAAGACTTACCTCGGCAAGGTTGTCCGCCTCGCGGATTTCGGCGCGTTCGTCGAAATCTTTCCCGGCACCGACGGCCTGCTGCACATCAGCGAAATCTCCGAGCAGCGCATCCGCGACGTTCGGGACGAGCTCAAGCTCGGCGACCAGGTGCTCGTCAAAGTGCTGGCCATCGAAGGCAACAAGGTACGTCTGTCACGCAAAGCCCTGCTGCGCGAGGCGCGCGAAAAACAGCGCCGCGAAGCCAGCGGCGGCGCAATGTAATCCGCAACGAAGCGTTCGAAACGCCGGCCCGGCGATCTCCCGCCGGGCCGCTTTTGTTTTCAGGGTTCGGTCCCATTGCCCGCGTCAGACCCCATTGACAAAACGCAGATCCTGGAGTAAAGGGTCGTGCCATAGGGGGGGTGCGAGGTCTAGTTCCCACATTCTAGTGTCTTCACGCGACCCGTGCCTCCAGCGCCTTGCGAACCGGAGGGTCAACGCCATGACAAGAAAACTGTCGGCGAGCATCGTCGTTGTGATTCTGTTGTCTTCCATTTCACTTTGGGCACAAGTGAGCACTTCCTCGATCGCCGGCGTTGTGACGGATGCGTCCAGCGCGGTGGTGGCCAACGCCAAAGTGGAATTGAAGAACGAAGATACCGGCGTGGTGTTCAACGGCACCACGACCAGCGCGGGCGTATACTCGTTTGCTTCCATTACGCCGGGACGTTACAGCGTCACCGTGTCGCAGCCGGGCTTTCAGACCTTCACCAGCTTGCACAACGTGCTGACCGTAGGGGCGCCGCTGGTCATCAATATCAGCTTGAAGGTGGCTGCGGTTGGCCAATCGGTCGAGGTAGTGGAATCGACCTACCAACGCATTGAGACTTCCAACGCTACCATCAGCGACATCATGGATACAAAACAGGTGCAAGACCTGCCGCTGAACGGGCGCAATCCGCTCACCTTGCTGACGCTGGAGCCCGGCGTCGTGCAGCGGACCACCAACGGTGCCGGGTCCGATACTCACGTCTTCGGTTCGCGCGATCGTTCCCACAACGTCACCATTGACGGCATTGACGCCAACGAATCCACCGTGCCCAACCCGCAGGGCAACATCCAGCGGCTGAATCCCGACAACGTGCAGGAGTTTCGCACCGTCACGCTGGGTGCCACGGCGGAAGAAGGCCGCAACAGCGGAGCCAACGTCATGGTGCTCACTCGAAGCGGTACCAATGATTTTCACGGCTCGGCCTTCTACTTCAATCGCAACACCGTCTATAACGCCAACGAATGGTTTAACAATTCGATCAGCCAGCCCCGCCCTGACCTCAAGTTGAACCAGTATGGCTTTGATGTCGGCGGCCCGATCTTCAAGAACAAGACCTTTTTCTTCGGCAGCTTCCAGAACAACCTCATCAAGCAAACCGAGCCGATTGCGGCCACCAATGTGGGAGTCTTCGGAGTGCCGGGCGTCTATACCGCGCTGGCTCGCACCGGAATGTTCCGGTATGTTCGCGGATCATTCACAGTCAATGGCAAGACCTTTAATCGGAACTCTACCGGACTGGTGGATGCAAACGGCAACCTGTTGCCGGGCGTTCCCGTGTGCGCCACAGCCAGCAGCCCCAATTGCGTGGCAACTTACAACATCTTTGCCAACGACCCGCTGGGCATCGGGGCGGACCCAGCGACCAGCGGTTTGATCAACCAATTGCCCATGCCAAACAATTTCCTCGTCGGCGACGGTCTGAACACAGGAGGGTTCAGTTGGAATCCACCCTCCAAATTCACCGGCCCGAACTACATGGTCCGTGTGGACCACACCTTCGGCTCGAAGGACAACATTTTCGTCCGCTGGTTGCAGAACACCTTCGACACCAAAGATGGAGATTTCTTGAATGCCCGCCCGGCTGTGTTTCCCGGCTTCTCCCCGCTCGGCGAAGTCAACCGGCTTGGCAAGAACCTGGCGGTCAGTTATCGCCACACCTTCTCGCCTTCGCTGGTGAATGAACTCACTGCCGGGTTCAATCGTTTTGCATTTCTCTTCACCTTTGGTGAATCAAACCCCAATTTCCCCAACCCGGCGAAAGTACCGATCTGGGGGGATGACTGCGTCCTGGGTTCATTTGCCAACGTGGATGTGCCGTACTGCCTTTCGCCGCACACCGAACGCGCCATTACCGCGCCACAGGTTCTGGACAATCTGAGCTGGATCCACGGCGCACACACCATTCGCTCCGGGATCAACTTCCGCTTCTATGTCCACAATGACAGCCGCGGCTTCTTTGGCGGGAGCGTTGTGCAGCCGATCGACCGCTTCATTCGCAGTCTTCGTTCTGGCGCAAACTTCACCAACATCCCGGCTACCGGGACCGGGCCGACCCTGGCGAATTCCACGGATATCAACCGTCTCCGCCAGGCCATTCTGGAGCTTGCGGGAATTCCCAGCCGCATCCAACAAGCCTTTCTGGCCGATTTCAGCGGCAATACCTATGGCGCCACCAACTTCGCGACGGTTTACACTCGCGCGCACCAGTACGATTCCTACATTCAGGACGAATGGAAGCTACGCCCGAACCTCACCTTCATCGGCGGCGTGCGCTGGGAATTCAACCCCGCCCCCTACGATGCCAAGCAAACCTTGGTGCCCAACGTCTTGCCGGACGGATCCCAGGGCCAGGTGACCTTTGTGCCGGCGGATCGCTGGTTCAAGAATAACAACATCGCCAGTGTCGGTCCGCGCGCTGGGATTGCTTGGTCACCGGACAAGAAGACGGCCGTTCGAGTCGGCTACGCATGGCTGTTCGATACGTTGTCCACTTTCCAGGTGACGGCGATGGCGGGCAAAGTCCCAGGCTTCCTGCTGAACTGTGTTACCAATATAAGCAATTCCGGCGCCGTAACGACGACTTCGGGGTGTGTCGCCCCGGCTGGAATAACAGCAGCTACGCGGATCTCCTCGGGGTTCCCCACATCGGTCCCCATCCCAACGGTGACACCGTCGGCGGCGTTGTTCTCGCCGCCGCAACCTGCCTCAC
>DASQHY010000083.1:0-18292 GCA_035631855.1 Candidatus Acidiferrales bacterium | reverse complement strand
TCCCAATGCGGGGAACTTGTTTGGCACGACCCGGATCGTCCACCCCGAGGAATTGGGCCCCCCGTTCGGACGGCCATAGGCGAGGATCTCGGGCGGCGTTTTCGCCTCGTTTCCGGAGCAAAATGGGCAGAACCCTTTGCCCTGGCTCACGACACTCTCACGAACGAAGTCCGTGGGCCGTTTGCCGCGCTCGGTGGAGATGATCACCCAGCGTCCCACGATCGGGTCTTTCCGCAATTCGGGCAACGTTCCTCCTGGATGCGTCTCGGAATCCCGCAGGGCGCTCTTCGCGCCCCCGCTATTCTAACTCGGGCTCGCCTGCATTGCGCTGAGGCTTTCTTTCTGTGCTTTACGTGGCGGTAAACGCATCCTTGTGCAACCGGACCACGGGCACGTGCCCAGGCCGGCTTTCAATCGCCAGCACATCAAAGCGGCACGGCGCCTCTTCGATGCGCCGTTCGGCAAGGAACTGCCGCGCCATGCGCACCAGGCGGCGCCGTTTTTCCGAGTTCACACTGTCTTCGGGCAGGCCCAAGGTTCGGTCGTCTGCGGTGCGCGTCTTCACTTCCACAAACGCCAGCGCCGGCCCATCGTAACCCACCAGGTCAATCTCGCCCTTCATTCCCGGGACCGTGTAGTTTCGCGCAATGAAAATGTACCCCTGGCTCCGCAGAAGCCAGTACGCGTACGTCTCCCCGCGCACACCGGTCTGCCGAGCTTGATGCTTTGACGGGGCTTCGCCGGCCGGAGCATCGCCGCGCAAGCCTTTCCGCGCCGCCCATCGCACGGCGCCGAACATCAGTCTTGAGAAGAGCGCCACCTGCCCTCTCTCACCCCTCGCAACTGCAAGCCCTCCGCGCACCCGGGCATCGCCTCTCGAACGAAAGACATGGAGTTCGCGCAGCATCCTACAAGCTGCGTTCCACCTCGCTGATACACTCATCCAGCGTGCGCACTGCGCATTCTGCTTGCTCTTCGTCAATCAACAGAGGCGGTGACATGCGCACCGAATTCTCTCCCGCACCGAGGATCAGCAAGCCCTTGCGAAAGGCCAAGTTCACGATACGATTCCGCAGGTCCTGAGCTTTCTCTTTCGTTTTCTGGTCGCGGACGATTTCAATGCCGATCATCAGGCCCTTTCCGCGAATGTCGCCGACGATTTTGTGGCGCTCCCGCCATCCGGCGATCTTCGCGAAGATAAACTCTCCCATCCTTCGCGCATTCTCGATGTACTTGCCTTCGAGCAAGTCCAGCGTGGCGTCCGCGGCAACGATGCATACGGGGTTGCCGCCGAAGGTTGAGGCGTGCGCTCCGGGCATCCAGTTCATCACGCTGGCTTTGGCGATCATCGCTCCCAGGGGCATCCCCGAAGCGATTCCTTTCGCTATCGTCATGATGTCAGGCTCGATCCCGGCGTGGTCCGAGGCCCACCACTTTCCCGTGCGTCCCATCCCCGACTGCACTTCGTCCACGATCAACAGAATGCCGTGCTGCCTGCAGATGCGCTGGATTTCCTGAAGAAAAGCCTTCGGCGCCGGCAAATAGCCGCCCTCTCCTTGGATCGGCTCGATGACGATCCCTGCGATTTCTTGCGGATCCAGAATCCGCTTGAAGATATCGCCTTCAAGCAGCTCGACCGTCTCCGTGCCGCACGTTTCCTTGGAATGCCCTAGCGGGCATCGGTACGCGTTCGGATAGGGAACGTGGGTCACTCCTGCGAGCAGAGTGCCGAACCCTTTGCGCTGCACCGCCTTTGACGCGGTCAGCGACAGCGAACCCATCGTTCGTCCGTGGAAGCAGCCGTAAAACGCGATGAACTTCTCGCGCCGCGTGTGGTAGCGCGCCAGTTTCAGAGCCGCCTCGACAGCCTCCGTCCCCGAATTTCCGAAGTATACGCGCTTCGGTTCCTTTCCGGGCGTGATGTCTGCCAGCCTCTTCGCAAGCTTCGGCATGCTCTCGTAATAAAAATCTGTGCCGGAGATATGGATGAGCTCTGCCGCCTGCTTCTGTATCGCCGCAACCACGTCGGGGTGGCAATGGCCCGTCGAGCACACCGCAATCCCCGCGGCAAAATCGAGAAACACGTTTCCGTCAACATCCTCCACCGTGGCGCCGCGCCCTGTCTTCGCCACCAGCGGGTAATCACGCGTATACGATGGCGAAATATATTGTTCGTCGAGTGCCAGGACTTTCTTGGCGTTCGGACCCGGCAGCGCCGTTACCAGCCGTGGAAGCTTCATCTCCATTGTGGTCAGCATATCTTCCTCCTTAAATGGATTCCCAGACCTGCTCTGCGGGAGTCGCCCGCGCCGCACCGCCAAGAAGGAGCGCGTGAGCGGAGTACGCCCGCAAATGTGCCGCAATAGCGAGGAGGAAGAGTTACGCTGCGCCGAAGAGGTTCGGCCGGTCGTGCGACGGAAGGGAATGCCGAAGAACGGAACTTGGGTTGTTGTGCTTCATTTTCGTTTCCAACGGACACCGCCGTCTTTGGTGTCTTCCAAAAGTATACCATGTGCAGCAAGCTGCTGCCGAATGCGGTCCGAAGTGGTAAAGTCGCGCCGTTTGCGAGCCTCCTGACGTTCGGCAACCAGCGCCTCAATCTCAGAATCGCTTGGGCCGGTATTTGCCGGGCCATAGCCCAGTTCGCGAAGCCGGGCCGCGTCGTCATCTTTGAGAAGCGCGAAAATTGCGTCAAACTGCTGCAAGAATTCGAACGCGGCCGCAACATTTCCCTGCTGGAGTTCTGCTTTGTCCATGGCGATGTTGGCGTCGCGCACCAGGTCGAAAACGGCCGCAAGAGCCTGCGCCGTGTTCAGATCGTCGCACAATGCCGCTTCCAATTCCTCTTTTGCGCGCTGGACCCGCTCCGCCATCGCCTTGTTTTGTCCGGAGGGAAACTTGCCCGTCCTCAGCCGGCCCGCAAAATTTCGCAGCCGCTCGACCGAGGTCGCGGCCTGCTGCAAACCGTCAAACGTAAAGTTGAGCTGCCGCCGGTACGGCACCGACGCCAGCAGAAACCGCACCGAAGAGGGTTTCGCACCCTTGGCAAAAAGGTCGCGCGGCGTGAAAAAGTTGCCGAGCGATTTGGACATCTTCTCGCCCTCTACCAGCAAATGTTCGGAATGCAGCCAGTAGCGCACAAACGGTTTGCCGGTGGCCGCCTCCGACTGCGCGATCTCGTTCTCATGGTGTGGAAACGCCAGGTCCACTCCGCCCGCGTGAATGTCCAGCGTTTCGCCCAGATAGCGCATGGCCATCGCGGAGCACTCGATGTGCCATCCAGGCCGACCCGGACCAATGGGGGTTTCCCAGAAATGCTCTCCGGGCTTCGGAGCCTTCCACAATGCGAAGTCTCGCGCATCGGCCTTTTCGTAGCGGTCCACGTCCACGCGCGCGCCCGCCTGGATTCCGCTCATGTCGATCTTGGAGAGTTTCCCGTATGCCGGGAACTTCGCAATCTTGAAATAGATCGAGCCTTCACTGCGGTAAGTGAAAGTAGCGGCTTGCAGTCGCTCGATTAGGTGCACCATGTCTTCAATGTGGTCGGTCGCGCGCACCCAGCGTTCCGGCGCTTCAATCCCCAGCGTCTTGCAATCCGCAAAAAAAGCCTGGGTATATTTCTCCGTGTATTCGCGAATGCTGACCCCTGTCGCCGCGGCCTTGGCGATAATCCGGTCGTCCACGTCGGTCAGATTCATTACGTGCAGCAGGCGGAATCCCTGGCTGCGCAAGAACCGCCGCAGGATGTCCTGAAAAACAAAGGTCCGGAAATTCCCGATGTGTGCGAAGTCATGGACCGTCGGGCCGCAGGTATACATGCGCGCTTCGCCCGGCGTCAGCGGGACGAAGGGCTCTTTTTTCCCGGTCAATGTGTTGTGAAGAAGAATCTGCGGCATGGTCCGCTCAGCGTCCACTTTTCACCCAGAACCAAACGGGCCATTCTAGCCGACGCTCCGCCGCGACACAAACAACCTTAACTCCCCGGGGGATTGCAAGTTCACTACAGCCGCGCGTTTTTCTTTACAGCGTCCTTCTTCCGTGCTATTTTTCTTCACGTACCGCCATCCGAAGCGCCAGGCGGCTGGGCCACTGACTCGGAACCTGCCACTCGTTTTGTCGCGCGCTACCCCCTCCGCCCGAGGAAAGAATCTTCGTCTCTGCTTGCGCGCGCCGCGTAGGGCGGCTGACGATGAGGCAGAGACCGGGAGAGGCGCACTTGCTCAAGCTCCGTAAAGTCGAGCTGATTGGCTTCAAGTCGTTCTGCGAACGCACGGCCATCACTTTCAGCGGCAACGGCACCACCTGCATTGTCGGTCCCAACGGCTGCGGCAAGTCCAACGTGGTCGATGCGGTCTCGTGGGTCCTCGGCGAACAGAGCCACAAGTCTCTCCGCGCCGAGCGCATGGCCGACTGCATTTTCAATGGCACCGCCAAGCGCCCCCCGATGGGTCTTTCCGAGGTTATGATCACTCTGGAAGATCCTGAGTTGGCCGACGCCGCCCGGTTCATCCTCGAAAGTGCCGCGAAGGCGGCGGAAGAAACCGCGGAAGAAGCCGCCGTGGGTCAAGGTGAAGGCGCGGTTGAGCCCGCTCCCGAAGAGCTCGCCACAGAAAGCGCGGAGGCGTCCTCCGGTCTCAAGTCCGGCCGCCGCAAGCGCGCCGCGGACAAGCCGCAGGTGCAAACCAAACCAGGCGAAGTGGTTGTCGGCCGCCGGTTGTACCGCTCCGGGCAGAGCGAATATCTCATCAACGGCCGCGTCGCCCGCCTGCGCGACATTCAAGACCTCTTTATGGGCATGGGCCTCGGTCCGGACTCTTACGCCATCATCGAGCAGGGCCGCATCGGCCAGATCCTGAGCACCAAACCCATGGAGCGCCGCGCCATTATTGAAGAAGCCGCCGGCGTGACCAAGTTCAAATCCAAAAAGCGCCTGGCGGAAGCCAAGCTCGAGTCCTCCAAAATCAATCTCTCGCGCGTCAACGACATCGTCGTCGAAGTTGAGAAACAGCTCGGCTCGCTGAAGCGCCAGGCTTCCAAGGCGCGCCGCTATGCGGAAATCCGCGAACAGATGCGCGGCATGATCCGCCAGGTTCTGGCCAGCAAAGCCCGGGAACTCGACACCGAAGCCGAGCGCCTCGCCCATCTTCTCGGCGATCTCGCCGCTCGGGAAGCGCAGCAAGCCGGCGCCATCCGCACGCAGGAATCCGAGCAGGACCAGCTCAGCCAGAAAACCTACTCGCTCGATGCCGAGCTCCGCCAAAACCAGAATCTCTTCGCCCAGGCAGCGCTGGAGCTCGATCGCGCCGAAAACCGCATCGTCTTTAACCAGCATCGCGCACTCGAGCTCGAATCGCGCCTCAAACAGCTCGAGGCCGAACGAGAGCAGACTCTGCAGCACGCCGCCCAGGCGAGCCATCGCCGTGCCGCACAACAGCAGGCCGCCGGCGCATTGTCCGGACAATCGCGCGAACTCCAGGCCCTCCTCCAGGAGGCCTCCGAAAAGGCCCAGGATCTCTCGCTTCGTGCGCAACAGACCGAATCCTCGATGGAAGACCAGCGCCGCCAGGCCGGCCAGCTTGCCGAAGACTTGATGCATCTCCACGGCGAGCAACTGCAAGCTGAGGAAGCCCTCGCTCATTACGGGGAGGCGCAGACGCGCCTCAAAGCTGAGGAGCATGTGTTGCTGGAAGAGTCGCTGCAGCTTCGCGACCGCGCCGATGCCGCAGCAAACCAATGGCAAGCCGCTGCCGACCGCACGCGCGCCCTCGAAGAACAGATCCGCGAAATGCAGAAGCGCATCGCCGCTCTTCGCCTCTCGCAGGAGGAAGCCGCCGCGGATGCTGAAGCCGCCCGCGCGGCCTTGACCGGCGCGCGTGCGCGTCGCGGCACCCTCGAACAGATCCTCAACGACCATTCCTACACCGCCGAAGCGGTGCAGAAACTCTTTGCCGCAAACGAAGACTCCAGCCGCGGCTTTCGCGCCGTCGGCGTGCTGGCCGATTACGCCGAGGTCGAAGCGCAATACGAAGGCGCCGTCGAACAGTTCCTGCAGGACGAACTCGAATATGTCGTGGTGGAAACGTTCGACCACGCGCGCACGGGTATCGCGCTCCTGCGCGATGAAATGGGCGGCCGCGCCACATTCTTCGTGGATTCGCTCCGCACTTTGAGCTTCCAGGCCGATGAGCCGGTCGTGCCGTTCCGCGCCGACCGCGGCGTCCTTTCACGGCTGGACAAGCTGGTGGAATTCCGCGATCCTCTCGGCGCTGCCGCCAAGCAGTTTCTCCCGCGCCTGCGGTCTGCGTTCCTGGTGGACTCCGCGGCGGCCGCGGAAAGACTCTCGCGCGAAAACCCGCAATATCATTTCGTCACGCCCGAAGGAACCAGCTATCAGGGCCGCATAGTCACCGGGGGACGCCCGGACCAGGCCGGGCCTCTCGGCATGCGCCGCGAACTGCGCGGCCTCGACGCGGAAATCCTCCAACTCGAGCGCCGCGTCGAGCAGGCTCGCGGCGCGGTCGGACGCATCGCCGCGGAGCTGCGCGCCGGCGAACAAGCTCTCGAGGAAACCACAGCGCTGCATCGCGAAGCCGAAAAGTCCGTGCTCCTCGCCGCGCATCACCGCGAGCAGGCTCATTCCGAGCTGGCGCGCCTCGGCGTTGATTTGAACGCTTGTCAGCAGGAACTGGAACGCCTCCGCGTTGAAATGCAGGCTGCCGAACAGCGCGCCGTCTTGGCGCAGCGGAATCACGCCGCAGCGCTCGATTCGCGGGCGGCCGCCGAAGCCGGAAGCCTCCGCGCCTCCGAAGAGCTTGTCGTGCTCCGTGGGCAATTGCAGGCGCAGCAGGAGGAGTCCGGCCGCCTGCGCGCCGGGCATGCCGCCTTGCTCGAGCGCCTGGCCAGCGCGGAGTCTCTTGCCGCGCGCCTCGCCGAGGAGCAGCACGAAATTGAGAGGCGCGAATCCTCTCTCAACGAGCAACTCGCCTCCCTGCAAGCGGAGCGCTCGGCTGTGGAGTCCCTGACCGCGGACCTTCAGCAGCAACTCGAGAGTCTCCGCGCCGAGAAATCGCGCCTGGAAGCGCGCCGCGTCGAGCTCGAACACGAGTGGGATGAGTCGCGCAATCGCACCGCGCACGTGGACGATGCTCTTCGCCGCGCCCGGCAGTCACTCGAAGATTTGCGCGGGGAGCGCAGCCAGCATGAAGTCGAACGCGCCCGCAACGACTCTGACCGCAACCACCTGCGCGAAACTTGCCTCGCCGAGCTCAACGCCCATCCCGAAGACCTCATCGCTCAGGAACACGCGCTTCTTTCCGGAGAAGAGCTTGCCGCCGCCGAAACCGGTTTCCGCGAGATGAAGGCGCGGATCGAAGCCATGGGTCCGGTGAACATGATGGCGCTCGAGGAATACAACGAGTGCGAACAGCGCTTCGGCTTCCTCACGCGCGAGCGCGACGACTTGCTCCAGTCCATCGCGGACACCCAACAAGCCATCCGCGAGCTCGATGAAGTCTCCCGCCGGAAATTCGAGGAGGCCTTCACGGTCATCAACGCCAACTTCGCCGTGGCCTTCCGCACGCTGTTTGGCGGGGGTACCGGAGAGATGCGTCTCACCGAACCCGACAGCTCCGGGGACGCCGGCATTGATGTCGTCGCCCAGCCGCCGGGCAAGCGGCTCCAGAATGTTCTGCTGCTGTCCGGGGGCGAAAAAGCCATGACCGCGCTGGCGCTGCTCATCGCTATTTTCCGCTTCCAGCCGAGCCCCTTCTGCATCCTCGACGAAGTGGACGCTCCGCTCGATGAAGCCAACGTCGGCCGCTTCACGCGCCTGCTCGCGGAGATGAGCACGCACACGCAATTCATCGTCGTCACCCACAACCGCCGCACCATGGAGACCGCTTCGGTGCTCTACGGCGTCACCATGCAGGAGCCCGGCGTCTCCAAGCTTGTCTCCGTGCGCTGGGAAGAGAACGCCAAGTCCGCCGTTTCCGCCGCGTAGCACGGGACCATTACCTTGCCGTTCCGGTTCCTGCGGTGCTCTGTCGCTGGATTCAATTTTTCTTTGCCGGATATTTTTTCTGGACAAAGCCGTTTTTCCTTGAATGCCCGCTGCACTCTTTTCCTCAGGTTTGGATTTCTTCGCCGTTGACATCTCCTCGCCCTGCGCTAGAATAGGCGCCTCTTTTCTGGAAAAACTTTTTTCGTGGCCTCTCCTCACATGAGCACGGTGGTTTGGGAAACGCAGTTCGCCGGCGTCGCGCCGGCGTCTCGCGGCAAGGTTCGAGACTTATATCCACTGGGCGATCGCTTGCTCCTTGTGGCCACCGACCGCCTCTCGGCTTTCGACGTTGTCCTGCCCACGCCGATTCCGGACAAGGGCCGCGTACTCACGCAGCTCTCTTTGTTCTGGTTCGAGAAGCTCCGCGACGTCGTGCCCAATCACGTCTTGAGCGCCACAGAATTTCCGCCTCCCTTCGACGCCTACGCCGACCAGTTGCGCGGCCGCGCCATGCTGGTCCGGCGGGCGCAGCCGCTGCTCATCGAATGTGTGGTTCGCGGCTATCTCTCCGGGTCCGCCTGGAAGGATTACTGCGCCGCGGGCAAGATCTGCGGCATCGCGCTTCCCGCCGGTCTGCGCGAATCCGAGCGTCTTCCCCAGCCGATCTTTACTCCTGCAACGAAGGCCGCCCAAGGCCACGACGAAAATATTTCCTTCGACCAAGCCGCGGCGCTGCTCGGTGGTCCTTTGGCCGAGCGCGTCCGCGCCATCAGCCTGGAGATCTATCGCCGCGCCGCCGCCTATGCCGAGCCGCGCGGCATACTTCTTGCCGACACCAAATTTGAATTTGGCCTGGCCGGCGGGGAACTCCTGTGGATTGACGAAGCGCTGACGCCGGACTCCTCGCGCTTTTGGCCGGCCGAAGGCTATCAGCCAGGCCGCAGCCAGCCTTCGTACGACAAGCAATTTGTTCGCGACTACCTGGAGCGCGTCGGCTGGAACAAGCGGCCCCCGGGCCCCGCATTGCCGCCGGATGTGGTGGCCGCCACGCGCGCCAAATACCGCGAAGCATACCGGCAGCTCGCGGGACGCGAACTGGACTGAAGATTCCCGGCCGCGGAACCTCGATTTTTCATGCGGAGCGTGCTTTGGTGAAAGAGCAACTCGAAGACCTGATCGGCCAGATGGTAGAACGCGGGATCCTCTTCGACGAAGCGGTCAATGAATTCGAAAAGAAATTCATCAAGCGAGTGCTCGACCGCGCCAACGGCAATCAGTCTCGCGCCGCGCGTGTCCTCGGCATTCATCGCAACACCCTCAGCCGCAAGATTGGCCAGTACAAGCTCGAAAACCGCCAGCGCCCGCGATGACCCCGGCCCTGCGCCGGGGGCGTCGGATTTCTCTCTCGCTCAAAAAGAATCGGCTTCGGCGCGAATGCCGAAGCCGTCTCCTGGTTTCGATCGAGCCGTTGGCTGCTAGCTCGGCTTCTTAGCCGGCGCTCTCCGGCGTACCGGGGGCTTCTTTGCCGGCTGCTTCTTTTCCGCGGGAATGTCCTCGGGGTTCACCTTGGCCTTGTCCCAATGCACCATCAACGGGTCCGGCTCGTAGGAAACCAGCGTGCCGGTAAAGCGCGCCTGATTGCCTTTCTCGATTCGCGACGCCTCGGGCTGCCCCGCAACTTTGACCTCCATGTTGGGAGTTGTCGCGGCGTCGAACTCTTCTTGGCTGGTGACAAAGGCCACCTTCAAGACAATCGGGTCGCCAGGAACTACTTCCATTACTTTGCTGGGCACATCCGGAAATTCCGCCCCGCAGGCGGCCAGCCAGGTAATCTTGGCTTTGTCTCCGCCAGCCTTCAAATCCCCCAGCACCGATGCAATGGTCATATCCTTCCGGGCGGCCTCGAGATCTGCGCTGTTCGGAAACTTGTAGGAGTCCGGTCGCGTGGGCGAACCCGCCGCCAGCGCGAGCAACTCGTTCATTTGCGGGTCAATCAGGTTCTCGCAACCTGGCAGTTGGTAATTGACAAGCTGTTTGCGCAAATAAGGACGTACCTGAGATTCCGTCGGCCCTTTTTGCGCCACCGAGCGGGCCAACGCCCAGAAGGCATCCATCTGCTGCGGGGGATCCATTTGCAGATACACTATCCCCAAGCGGAAATAAAGGACGGCATCGGTGGGAGCGTCCGCCAACGCCGCTTTATAGCCATCCGCGGAACATTTGAAATCTTTCAAAGCGCTGCAGCTCAGGCCCACCACGCTGTTGAAAAGGGGCAAAACCTGCTTTTTCGATTGCGCCCATTGTTCTTCGGTCGTCCCCTGCGGTGGCTTCATCTCCCCTATCAGCTTGAGGCCCTGCTGCGCGGCATCGCGCGCATGAGTCGCCAGCGCCTTGGCATTTGGGTCATGGTCGTTGTACGTCGTGTAATACGCCACCGACCGCAAGTACAGGGCTTCCAGCTTGACTGCCTGGTCCAGTTTGTCCCCGAAAGTCAATTCCTTGTCCGCGTATTCGATGAGCTTGAGGTTGTTGTGCAGCTCGTTGTAGCTCTGGTAGTAGCTGCGATAGACGTACACGAGGAGGGTCGAACTCGGGTACTGCTGCACGAAGGCGTCCAGACACCTGACGCGCTGTTGCGCATCCTTGGTCTGCGCGCAGACCGTGTAGGCATTGTATTCGGCCGGCGTGTAATCGGTCTTCCCCTGCGCCGGCTCCTGTGCCGCGGCTCGTTGGATTGGCCCGCACATCGTCATCGCCAGCAGTGCGGCCATCGCCGCCAGAATCTTCTTCGTGCACGTTCGCATCATCTTCATCTCCTCAAAGTATGGCTGTATTGGAAGAGCTACGCTGCTTTCCCTCGATTCGACCTCTTTTCGGGAAAACTCGGACGGGCCAAAAAGCGTCTGGATTATAGGAAATCCGCCCCTGCCCCGCAAGGGCGTTTCACCCGCTGCACGTATCCCATCAGGAGAATTCGCCATCGGTCTCTCTCCGCGTCTTCCCTGGTAGCATCGCTCTTGAGTGTTAAGATGGTGTGCGCGGTGGGAAGGGTGGCCCACTCGAGGAGGCCTGTGACAGGTCACGAACCTTCTTTCGCCGAATCCCTCGCCGGGCAAACCGCGCTGGTCACCGGCGGAAGTCGCGGCATCGGTCTGGCCATCGCCCGCCGCCTGGCCCGCCGCAAGGCTCGCGTGGCTATTTGCGGGCGCGATGCCGTGGCCCTCCAAACCGCCGCTGAAAGATTGTCTCACGAAGGCGCCGAAGTGTTTCCGTTTCCTGCCGACCTGTTGCGTCCAGGCGAGATCGCCAAACTCGTCGAGGATGTCCACCACGGCCTTGGACCCATCTCCATCCTCGTAAATAATGCCGGCGTCGGCATCTTCGGGCCGGCCATCGAGCGTTCCGAGGCGGAATGGGACACCGTATTAGACACCAATCTCAAGGCCGTGTTCCTGCTGTGCCGGGCGGTTGCCCCGGACATGATCCTCCGCAAGGCCGGGCACATCATCAACATCAGCTCGCTTGCCGGCAAGAACTCTTTTCCGGGAGGCGCCATCTACTGCGCCTCCAAGTGGGGCCTGCAGGGTTTTTCTTATTGCCTGGCCGAAGAGCTCCGCGGCCACGGCATCCGCGTCGCCGTAATCTGTCCCGGCAGCGTGGAGACAAAGTTTTCGCCGCACGCGGGGAAAGACGCCGCGAAAATGCTTCAGCCCGAGGATGTGGCGCATGCCGTGGAGATGCTGCTCACCCAGGCTCCGCAGAGCTTCATCAGCGAAGTCCTGCTCCGCCCCGCGCAAAAGCCGTAGGGCCGCAATTATTCTTGAAGATGCGTATCTTCCCCGGCGGGCTGGGCATCCTACAATCGCTGGATGTTTCCTCAGTTGTAGTGAGGGGAGAGGCGATCCAACTCAGCAAGAATTCTTAGCTTGACTTATCTCCGCCACATTTCACAATCCCTGGGAAGGAGCATTCTGATGCGAACGACTTTGTCACGATTGCTTTGGGCAGTTGTTCTGGTTGGGCTCGCTGCTGCGCCGTCCTTGGCGGCCACCAAGACCTGGCAAATCGACCCGGCTCACGCTGCCGCTCATTTTTCCGTGCGCCACTTGATGGTCTCCAACGTCAAGGGCGAGTTCACCGGCATCTCCGGCACGGTCAATTGGGACGACAGCGACGTCTCGAAATCCTCCGTCGAAGCCGGCATCGACACCGGCACAATCAATACGGGCAATGCAGACCGCGACAAGGACCTTCGGAGCGACCGCTTCCTGAACGTCGAGAAGTTTTCCAAAATGACCTTCCGCTCCAAGAGCATCAAGCAATCCGCCAATGGCAAGCTGGAAATGACCGGCGACTTGACCATTCGCGGCATCACGCATGAGGTCACGTTCGAGCTGGACGGTCCGACGGCGCCGGTCAAGGACCCTTGGGGCAATCTTCGCGCCGGTGTCTCCGCCACAGCGAAGATCAACCGTCAAAGCTTCGATGTGAAATGGAACGCCGCCCTGGAAGGAGGCGGCGTTGTCGTTGGCGACGAGGTCGCGATTACCCTGGATCTCGAACTGATTCGGAAACCATAAGTTTTCGCAGCAGGAATTCGGCATAGCAAGGGCGCTGCAAGAGCCGGGTTAGGACGTATCAACAGAGCCGGCAAGGAATTCGAGGATCACCTATGGAGAAGCCTGCCGACACAAAATTCCCCATTCACGAGTTGCTTCGCCGCCGCTGGAGCCCCCGTGCGTTCTCTCCGCAGCCTGTCTCTCCGGAAGTCTTAGGAAGTCTGTTGGAAGCGGCGCGCTGGGCGCCCTCTTCTTACAACGAGCAGCCCTGGACTTACCTCGTCGCCACCCAAGAGAACCCGCAGGAATTCCAGCGCCTTCTCAGCACGCTGGTCGAAGGCAACCGCGCTTGGGCACAACACGCCCCTGTCCTGATGCTTTCGGTTGCAAAGAAAAACTTCGAACGGAACGGCCAGCCAAACCGACACGCCTTTTACGATACCGGCCAGGCAACCATGAGCCTCATTGTTCAAGCTACCGAATTAGGGCTCAGTGCCCATCAGATGGCTGGATTCTCCGTCGAGAAAGCTCGCGAGCTCTTCTCCATTCCTCCGGAGTGGGAACCGGCTGCCGCCATGGCGCTCGGCTACCCTGTCGAGGCAGACGCAGTGCCCGAAACCCTCCGCGCCAAAGAATCTCTGCCGCGCTCGCGCAAACCGCTTGAAGATTTTGTCTTTTCCGGAACATGGAAGAACACTTCGTCCTTCGTGCGGTGATGTCAAGACTCTCGCTGCGCGGGAAAAGGGAATTTCTGACAAACAACGCCCGTGAATGAAACCCTCCAATTCCTGGCTCGCCACGGCTACTCCGTCGTGTTTGTGTGGGTGTTCGGCGAGCAGCTCGGCTTACCCGTCCCGGCCGTGCCGTTGCTGCTGGCGGCAGGCGCGCTCGCGGGCAGCGGCCAGATGAACCTTCTGGCGGTCGCCGCCCTCGCTATGGTTGCCGCGATGGCCAGCGATTCGCTCTGGTTCCAACTCGGCCGCCGCAAGGGCATCAAAGTCCTGCAACTCCTTTGCCGCATTTCTCTCGAGCCGGACTCTTGCGTCCGCCGCACGGAGGGCGCATTCGAAAAGCACGGCGCCAAGTCTCTGCTGATTGCGAAGTTCGTTCCCGGGCTCAATGCCGCAGCCCCTCCGCTCGCCGGAATCTTTCACATGAGCCGCGCGCGCTTTCTGCTGTTCGACGCGCTCGGCGCGGCGCTCTGGGTGGGCACTTTCATCGGCCTGGGCTACCTGTTCACCAATCAAATTTCACGCGTCGCCGGTCAGGCCGTGCGCCTCGGAGGCGGGTTGCTGGCGATCGTGGCCGCCGCATTCGGAGGGTACATCGTTTGGAAGTTCTTCAAGCGCAGGAAATTCATTCGGGAACTTCGCATCGCGCGCATCCAGCCGGAAGAATTGAAGCGCAAGCTGGATGCCGGGGAAGATATCGTTATCGTGGACCTTCGCCACTCCATGGACTTCGAGGCCGACCCCGAAACCGTTCCAGGGGCCCTCCACATGGATGCCGCCGAACTCGACGATTATCCTCACCGGATCCCGCGCGACCGCGAGGTCGTTCTCTACTGCACTTGACCCAACGAAGCCACCAGCGCCCGTGTGGCGCTGCTGCTCAGAAAACGCGGCGTTGCGCGCATTCGGCCTCTGGCCGGAGGACTTCCCGCCTGGCGAGAAATGGGCTTCCCCGTTTCCGCCCACAGGGCCGGTTCTTCCGCGTCGGCGAGGTCGTCGCCGCCTTCCATCAAATAATTCTGATTCGGTGGAATCGCGCCGTTCGGACCATAGTGAACTCTGCAGGGGCAGCGATGTGCTCGTCTGAGGCTTCAAATACCTGGCAGGGCCTTTTTTTACAACCGCGGCAGCACGATCCCCTGCTGCGCCTGGTATTTCCCCTTCTTGTCCTTGT
This sequence comes from Candidatus Acidiferrales bacterium, assembly GCA_035631855.1. Taxonomy (GTDB): domain Bacteria; phylum Acidobacteriota; class Terriglobia; order Acidiferrales; family UBA7541; genus DASQHY01. The sequence continues at coordinate 3,829 of DASQHY010000083.1, read as the reverse complement.
AGGAAACCTCGCATTCCTCATCGGAAACGAAAAACACCACCTGGCACAGCCCTTCATTGGCATAGATTTTCGCGGGCAGCGGAGTGGTGTTGCTGATCTCCAGGGTGACGAATCCCTCCCACTCCGGCTCGAACGGCGTCACGTTGACGATAATCCCGCAGCGCGCGTAGGTGGACTTCCCTACGCAGATCGTCAGCACGTTCCTGGGAATCCGGAAATACTCCACCGAGCGCCCCAGCGCAAACGAGTTCGGCGGGATGATGCACACGTCTCCTTTGAACTCCACAAACGACTTTGGATCGAAATGCTTCGGGTCCACGATCGTCGAATTGACGTTGGTGAAAATCCGGAACTCGTCGGCCACGCGGATGTCGTAGCCATAAGACGACACTCCGTAGCTGATCACCCCCTCGCGCACCTGGCGATCCTCGAACGGCTCGATCATTCTGTGCTCGCTCGCCATCCGGCGGATCCAGCGGTCCGGCTTCACCGTCATTCCATCCTCCATCGGCACATGGCTGGTCTTGCCTGCGGAAAAAGCAGCGCAGTGTAGTACACCCCGCGCATCTTGACAACCCGCACCGGGATGTCTAGCATGAGCATCCGTTTGGGGCGGGCGTTCGCTTCCGGGAGGTTTGTGTGATCAAGCTCGATCTCGTCAACGCCGTGGTCAACAATGCAGCTATCACGCGCACCAAGGCGGAACAGGCGGTCGAAACCGTCTTCGAAGCCCTCAAGAACGCCATGGGCCGCGGCGAGCGCATCGAGCTCCGCCGCTTTGGAGTCTTCAGCGTCAGGCCCCGCAAGACCGGCATCGGCCGCAATCCCCGCACCGGCGAAGAAGTCACCATCCCTCCGGGCAAGGCCATTCGCTTCAAACCCGGCAAGGAGCTGCAGGCGCTCTGACCTGCGCACGGGTGCGCTCCCCTGGCTGCTGCGCTGCCGGCAACTCGCTGTGCCGGTTTCGGTTCCCTTCGCGTCTAACTGAGCATGAGCAGCGGAAACGGCCACGGCCCGGTCCACGCCGAAGTTCTCGACCCTGAGCGCTTCCCCAGGGCCTATATTCCCGGTCCCCCGCCGCAGTGGCGGCCGTATCGCAAGGGCCGCTCTCTCGCCCTCGCCCTGGCTCTCTTTGCCGTGACCCTGCTGTCTTCGCTCGCCACCGGTGCGCAGTTCGCCGCCGCCTACGCCAACAACCAAACCATCTCGCTGGACGATTTCTTTCGCTTCTACGGTGCCATTGTGACCGCACCGCGCCTTCTGCTTCCCGGCATCCCGTTTGCCTTCACTTTGCTCGGCATTCTCCTGGCCCATGAACTGGGCCACTGGTTTGCCTGTCGCTATCATCGCATCCAGGCCAGCTACCCTTACTTCATCCCCGCGCCGACCCTCATCGGCACCCTCGGCGCCTTCATCAAGATTCGCTCGCCGATTCGCGACCGCCGCGCGCTGTTTGACGTTGGCCTTTCGGGTCCGGTCGTCGGATTCATCCTCGCGATTCCTGCGCTGGCCATCGGCATCTGGTACGCGAAGATCATTCCCGGGGTGCAGTCCGGCGCGCCGCTGCTGTTTGGCGATCCCTTGCTCCTGCGGATCTTGGAACACTGGCTTCGCCCTGGCATTCCCGCCAGTGATTTTCTTTTGCATCCCGTCGGCCGCGCCGCGTGGGCCGGGCTGTTTGCGACGGCGCTCAACCTTCTCCCCGCCGGCCAGCTCGATGGCGGACACATTCTTTACTCGGTTTCCAGCACGCGTCATCGCCAGGTTACCTTTTCTGTGGCGCTCGTCCTTGTCCCGCTCAGCCTGTATTTCAAATGGTATGGGTGGATTGCCTGGTCCGTCCTCCTGCTCGCATTGGGTTTCCGCCATCCGCCTCTTCTCGACGTCTGGCACCCCCTCGACCGCAAACGCCTGATCTGGGCCGCTGTCGCCTTGCTGATTTTCCTTCTCTGCTTCATGCCCGCCCCGATTGCTGAGGGGCCTCGCGCCTCCTGAGCGAAAATTCTCCGTGAACTTTCCTTTGACGCCCGTTCTCAACGCGATATGATGCGCGCGGTCCGGCAGGGCGCTCGAACTCGGCCCGCTCGACATGTATACCCTCGTCCGCATCCTCGGCTTTCGCGATCTGCTGCTCTTGTTCATCGGCTCCATCATTGGTTCGGGATTGTTTCTCGTTCCCGGCGGGATCCTGCGGCAGGTCGGCGGCTCGGTGACGCTGGCTCTGCTGGTGTGGGTCGCCGGCGGTGTGCTCTCGCTGCTGGGCGCGCTGACCTACGCAGAACTCTCCGCTTCCAATCCCGAGGCGGGTGGTCTTTACTGTTTTATTCGCGATGCCTTTGGTCCGCTTTCGGCGTTCCTGTATGGCTGGTCTCTCTTTCTGGTCATCGCCAGCGGCTCGATAGCCGCGCTGGCTCGCGCGTTTAGCACGTATACGGCTGAAGTGCTCCCTCTCTCTTCCCTTGGGGCCAAGCTTGTCGCCGTTGTGATGATTGCAGTTCTGACCGCCGTGAATGTCTGGGGCACGCGCAAGAGCTCCGATCTCCAGAACTGGACCACTCTCGCCAAAGCCGGCGTCATCCTCATCATCAGCGCCATTCTGCTCTCTTTGGGACATCATTTCTCTGAATCCGCCCGCGCCCTTTGGGCTCCGCAACCCGCAGGCTCGATCCTCTCCAGCTTCGGCTTGGCGATGATCGCTGTGCTCTGGGCTTACGAAGGATGGCAGTTCTGCACTTATAGCGGCGGAGAAGTCGTTGACCCGCAGCGCAATTTCCCCCGCGCGTTTCTTGCCGGCATGCTCGCCTCGATTGGAATTTATCTCTTGGCGAATGTCGCCTATCTTGCCGCGCTCGGCCCTTCCGGGGCCGCCCGGACCGACGCCATCGCGGCCACATCCATCGCCGCCGTTCTCGGCGGTTCCGCGGCGAAAATCGTCGCCCTGACGATCCTGGTTTCCACGTTCAGCGCCGCCAACAGCGTTCTGCTCACGGCGCCTCGCGTCTTCTATGCCATGGCCGCCGACAAGCTTTTCTTCCGCAAGCTCGCGGAAGTCCATCCCAAGTTCCTCACCCCCGCCTTCGCCGTCACGGCGCTGGGAGTTTGGTCGGCAGTTCTGGCCGTTGCCGGGAATTTCACGGAACTCATCGGCGGGGTCATCTTTATTGGCTGGATTTTTTACGGCCTGGGAGCCGCGAGCATTTTCCCGCTGCGCCGCATTGCCGCCCAGACGGCCCGGCCTTACAGCACGCCCGGCTATCCGTGGACCCCGGCGCTCTTCGTTCTCGCCGCAGCCGCCTTGGTGGCAAACGCCATCTACGCCGCCGTGGGCGATCCTAACGGTTTCAAGCATCTCACCGTCGGCTTCGTCCTTTTCGTCCTCGGGCTTCCTGCCTATTATCTCTGGCGCTGGCGCAGCCGGCGCGGCCATCCTGCCGCCGCTTAGAACAAGCTCACCGGGTCCACGTCGGCGAGGATGGCTGTTCCGGGAATCTCTTGCCGCGCGCAGAAATCGAGCGCGCCGGAAAGCGCCGCCGTCAGCAAACCTCGCTTCGGCGACTTCAGCAGAAATTGAAACCGGTACTCGTTCTTCAGACGCGCCAGCGGTGCCGCCGCCGGACCCAGCACTTTCATCCCCTTGGCTTCGTGCGGCGCAAAATATTCTCCGAGCTTCCGCGACCATCGGATGGCGTTTTCGATCTTGCGGTCCCGCACAATCAGGTTCGCCAGCGCCGTAAACGGCGGATACGCCATCATCTTCCGGAAGTGCACTTCGCGCTCGAAATATGCGGTGAAGTCTTGCTTGACCGCGTCCTGAATGGCGTAGTGCTCC